>NZ_KV827337.1:20479-34078 GCF_001836065.1 Corynebacterium sp. HMSC035E02 | reverse complement strand
ATGCCCTGGTGCATGGGTGATCCGGGCGGTCAGCCCGGCCGCGTCGACATGGGAGGCAACCAGTTGGCGGAACCGGTCGTAGCTGTAGTGACGCTGGCCCGGCTGGGCCAGCGTTGTGGTGTAGCGAGCCCACAATACTTACAATGTTAGCTTCACACGTCTTGTGCGTGCTTTGACGACCGCGTCAAAGTCAATCGGGACGAACGTGCCTTGCCCGCTACTGCGCTTATCTACGAAAATCGCGTCCAACTCGTTATTGATGGGCATGTGAAATATGACGGAATCACCTACGGCAAACCGGTGGATGAGGTCATCCGGGCGGAGCGGCAGCGTGAAAAGCACATCCAGAATCTAGGCTTTGTTGTCTTGCCGTATTCCCCGAGCGAATTGCTTTATGAAAGACCACGAGTGGTCAGTGAGGTGCGGGCAGCGCTCAAGGCTGTGAGGTCGCACCGTAGCGCATAGTGGTGGGGTGGAAAGCGAGCCTCATCAAGCACCGCCGAGTTTAGATGGTCCTTCTACTTTGGTTTCTTAGTGCTGATAAGGGACCATCTCCACACCAAAACCCCATACAAATGGTCCCTTTGCTGAGTAAAGGGGACCAGAGTAAGGGGACCATTTGCGATGAGGGTGGCGCAGGCTAGTTGTTGAGCGGCTTGCGGGTCGCGGCCATGTGCTTGGCGCGCTCCACGTTGGCGGGCAGGAGGACCAGCGGTACGTCGTACTCCACCTCGCGGTCGCAGAACTCGGTGAAGCTCAGCGAGCCGGAGCCGGTGTACATCTCGGCGAGCTTGGCCACGATGACGTGGTCATTCTCGGTGGTGCCCTCGATAGGCCAATCGCGGTCGAGGGCGGGGGAGCCGGAGTACATCTCAATCTCCTCATCGGCCGGCGGGGTGTAGGAGCCGGCCAGGGTGGCGGCCTCCTCCATAGCGCGGGCGAGGACGTGGTCGTAGGACATGAGCACGACATCATCCGAGGACAAAAAGCCAGCCTTCTGTGCCTCGAAAGCAGACGAGAAGTTGCGGGCGGACGCGATGAAATCGAAGGCCTTCTGGTGATAGTCTTCGACACCGGCCGCCTTGAGGCGCTCCAGCGAGGAGATGGTGCCGGTCCAGCCGGGGTAGAGGCCCACGGTGCGCTCCGGGAAGCCAAGGCGGGTATCGGCGTGGGCCACGATGCGGTCGCAGGCCAGAGCGGTTTCGAAGCCGCCGCCCAGAGCGACGCCACGCACAGCGGCCACGACCGGAACCGGGGCGAACTTAAGGGCGCGTAGGGTGGTCGAGCCGTCCGAAAGGAGGGATTCGACGAGCGAGGCATCGCCGGACTCACCAGCGGAAGCGATGGAAGCGAGGTCTGCGCCCGCGCAGAAAACCGGCTTGTCATTACCAATAACCAGCGCGACGAGGTTCTCCGAGGTCACGGCGCCCAGAGCGGCACGGATGACTTCGAGGGCGGGCGTTGGCAGGGAGTTCATCGGGGTGTGTAGGTCGATGATGCCGATGCGGCCAGCCGGGGTGGAGACCGCGTGGACAGCGCCCGCCTCCTGAGACACGATGGTCTCCGCATCCAGAGAAGCCAGGGTGACAACACCCTCGCGCGGCGCGAGTTCCTGACGTTCTCCCTGAGAAGAGAGCACCGAGCCCTTGCCGTAAAAACCGCCCGCCGAAGCCGCGGCGGAGACCAAGGCCGGGACGTTGGAGCCGTAGGCGGAGGCAACCCAGTCGATGCCGATGGCGTCGGCAAGCGCGAAGATGCCCTTCTTCCAGCCGAAACCAAGAGTAAGGCCCTCGTCGATGAGGCCCACGTGGTCCGCAATGTCAGGTGCGACCTCGCAGCAGTACGCCAGCGTGTCGAGGAAGACGGCGCGGGCAAAACGGCCGCCGGGGGAATCGGTCTCCATGACCTCGCGCGGATCTTTGAGGCCCACGACAGGATCGGTGGGCTGAGTGCGGGGTACGTATTCGTAGGAGGCGTTGATGACCTCGTCACGGCCGCGATAGAAGCCACCGTCACCGGTGCGGCCGGTCAGACCGCGGGAAACGAGGCCCTCGATGAAGGAGTCATCGCCGAGGGGGACGTCGAGAAGCGGATCGCCCGCCGGCAGGGCCGTCTCCAAAGACGTCCAAATGGGCTTGACCAGCTGGAGGCCAATGTAATCGAGCAGCCCGAAAATTCCGGTGCGGGGGATGCCGAAGGCGCGGCCGAAGGCAGCGTCGGCGAGCTCGTAGCTCACGTCGAACTCGCGGGCGCGGGCCACGCCGGCGGCCATCCAGTAGCAGCCCACGCGGTTGGCAATGAAGCCCGGGGTATCGCGGCATTCGAGCGCAATCTTGCCCAGGGTTTGCTCGATGGTTGTGCGCAGCGCGGTCTCCGTGGCTCCGGACGCGATGAGCTCCACCAGGCGCATGACCTTCGGCGGGTTAAAGAAGTGCGTGATGGCGAACTTATCGCGGCGGGTCTCCGGTACGCCCTCAAGCAGGGAGGCCAGCGGCAGGGTTGAGGTATTCGAACTCAACAGAGCATCCGCGGACAAATGAGGCTCGATGGCCTGATAGAGCGAGTGCTTGGCGCCCAGGTCTTCGAAGATGGCCTCGATGACCCACTCGCGGTCCTCCAGCAGGGCGTAGTCATCGCTGGCGCGAACACGCTCGGCAAATTCCGGCAGGTGGAAGCCCTTGCGCTTGAGCTGGATCTCGACGCCCTTCTGGGCACCCTCCGCATCCTGGTCCAGCAGCACGACGTCCATGCCCGCGGACGCGCAGAGCGCGGCAATACCGGAACCCATAGAACCCGCGCCGATGACGGCTACCTTGGTGATGCTCATTTACTTCGCTCCATTCTCAATAATCATGGCGATTCCCTGACCGCCGCCGATGCACATGGTGACCAGGCCATAGCGCTTGCTCTGGCGGCGCAGCGCATAAGCCAGCTTGGTCAGCAGGATGATGCCCGTGGCGCCAACCGGGTGGCCGTGCGCGACGGCACCGCCGTAGATACTCGTCTTGGCCGGGTCGAAGCCCAGCTGGTCCTGCACGGCGATGGCCTGGGCGGCGAAGGCCTCGTTGGATTCGATGAGGTCGATATCGTCTAGGCTCAGGCCGGCCTTCTCTAAAGCCTTAGGCACCGCGGCGACCGGGCCAATGCCCATGCGCGTCGGGTCCACGCCCGCGACGGACCAGGACACAATCTTCGCCAGCGGGTCCAGGCCACGCTTGGTCACTTCCTCCGCGGTGGCCAGCACGGCGGCCGCTGCGCCATCGTTGATGCCGGAGGCGTTGCCGGCAGTGACGGTTCCGTCCTTAACAAAGACAGGCTTGAGCTTCGCCAGCTTCTCGACGTCCGTCTCCCGCACCCCCTCATCAAAGTCCAGCTCGCCGACGGGGACGATTTCTTCCGTGTGGACGCCTTCCGTGCGAGCCTTCGCGGCGCGCTCCTGGGATTCGGCGGCGAATTCGTCCTGGCGCTCGCGGGTAATGTTGTTATCCGCGGCGACGTTTTCTGCGGTCACGCCCATATGCCCAGTGCCGAAAGGGCAGGAAAGCGCGCCGGTGAGCCAGTCGTAGAGTTTGCCGTCACCCATGCGCTTGCCAAAGCGCGCGCCTTCGACGGAGTAGGGGGCGTTGCTCATCGATTCCGCGCCGACGGCGAGCGCTACGGAGCCGTCGCCAGACTGCAGGAGCTGGGCCGCGCTGATGACCGCCTGGACGCCGGAGCCGCAGAGGCGGTTGACTCCCATGGCGGTGGAGGAGTCTGGCATGCCCACGTTCTTGGCAATCGCCCGGGAGAGGTAGAAGTCCTTTGGAACCACTGGCATGACGTTGGAGGCCACGGCGGTATCGAGGTCTGCTCCGGTAAGACCCGAACGCTCAATAGCTGCTTCGGCGGCCAGAGAGCCAAGTTCGGTGAGGGAGAGGCGCGCGAGGCTGCCGCCAAATTTGCCGATGGGCAGGCGTGCAGCCCCGGCGATGTAGATGTCCTGGGGCATGGGTTCCTCCGTTGATGAATACGAATGACGATTAGTTAACTTAGTATCCTAGGTCACCTTTTGGAGGCGCGCAACGGTGTGCGGTCAGGGTGTGTGGGCCGCTGCAATTTTGGCGAGGGTGTAACGTGCGCCACCCCCGCGCTGTTTACAGATTGTTGAACAACCCCTATGCTTTCACCAACGTTTAATGCGACCTTCGTCACGAAAGGTGCCCAACAATGAGTTCGGAACCCACCAACCCCTCCGCTTCCCGGGAAGCCGCCCACAACGCGCCGACAGAGGTGCAGCCTCCCAAGGGCATCGGCGCCATGGCCGGCGCCATGTTCCTCATGGCTACCTCCGCCATCGGCCCCGGCTTTTTGACCCAAACTTCCGTCTTCACCGTCCAGATGGGCGCGGCCTTCGCCTTCGCCATTGCGCTGTCGATCATCGTCGACATCGCCATTCAGCTGAACGTGTGGCGCGTGCTTGCCATCTCCGGTATGCGTGCCAACGAGCTGGGCAACACCGTTCTGCCTGGCCTCGGATGGTTCCTCGCCATCCTGGTCTTCATCGGCGGCATGGTTTTTAATATCGGCAATATCGCCGGCTCCGGCTTGGGCCTGAACGCCATGCTCGGCATCGATGCCCGCATCGGCGGCCTCATCGCTTCCGCCATCGCCATCTTCATCTTCCTGTCCAAGCGTGCAGGCGTAGCACTCGACCGTATCGTCGCCGCGCTGGGCGCCATCATGATTCTGCTCATGCTCTACGTGGCGATTGTTTCCCAGCCGCCGGTGGGCGAAGCCCTGAAGAACACCGTCATGCCGGAGAGCGTCGATTTCTTCGTCATCACCACCCTCATCGGCGGTACGGTGGGCGGCTACATCACCTTCGCCGGTGCGCACCGTCTCATCGACTCCGGCCTCTCGGGCCCGGAGAACGTCAACGCGATTACCAAGACCTCCGTTCTCGGCATCATCGTCACCGGCATCATGCGCGTGCTGCTCTTCCTCGCGGTCCTCGGCGTTGTGTCTACTGGTGTTGCGCTCTCTGAGGACAACACGGCCGCCGATGCTTTCCGCCACGCCGCCGGCGAGTTCGGCCTCCGCGCCTTCGGCGTCGTCCTCTTCGCCGCAGGTCTGTCCTCCGTTATCGGTGCCTCCTACACCTCCATCACTTTCGTGACCACCCAGAAGGTCAGCCCGCGCACCCGCAACTTCCTGACCGTCGGGTTCATCGTGGTCTGCGCCATCCTCTACGGCATTCTCAACTCCGCGCCGCAGAAGCTCCTCATCTTCGCGGGCGCCTTCAACGGCATCATCCTGCCTATCGCCTTCGCCATGATCATGTGGGTCGCGTTCAAGCGCCACGACCTCACCCACGGTGTCAAGCAACCGATGTGGCTCCTCATCGCTGGCGTGTTAGCGCTCGTGCTGGAAATCTTCATCGGCATCAAATCCATCTCCGGAATCGTTAACCTATGGGCATGATGCAGACCCCATCAGAGGTACGCGCCTTTGCCCGCGCACACGACATGACCACCACCGCCGGCCACGCCCGCGGCTTCATGCAGGCCAACCTCATCGCGCTGCCGAGCGAGTACGCTTTTGATTTCCTCCTCTTCGCTCAGCGCAATCCCAAGCCGTGCCCCATCGTGGGCGTGCTGGAGGCCGGGCAGTTCACCTCTGACCTCATCCCGGGCGGGGACATCCGCACCGACATCCCGGCCTACAACATCTACGAGGACGGCCAGCTTACGCAGACGCTTGACGACGCTTCCCCGTTCTACTCCGACGACATCGTCTCCTTCCTCATCGGTTGTTCCTTCACCTTTGAGAATGCGCTCGTGGAAAACGGCATTTCCATCGCTCACATTGACCAGGGGCGCAATGTACCGATGTATCGCACCACGATTCCCTGCGCGCCGGCCGGCGTCTTTTCGGGGCCCATGGTGGTCTCCATGCGCCCGATTCCTGCGAGCCAGGTTTCCGATGCCGTCCGCATCACCTCCCGCTACCCGGGCGTCCATGGCGCCCCGGTTCACGTGGGTGACCCAGCGGCCATCGGCATCGAGGACTTGTCGCAGCCCGATTTCGGCGAAGCCGTCGACATTCCCGAGGGCACCATCCCGGTCTTTTGGGCGTGCGGCGTGACCCCGCAGGCCATCGTGATGAACTCGCGTCCCAGCCTGGCCATTACGCATGCCCCGGGCAAGATGCTCGTCACCGATATCCCAGACCGCGATTTCCTCATCCCTTAGTTACTGCCGCAGCGGCTGGAGTGCTTTCCGGTCTCGTCATTCTGCTCCACGCCGCGGCACTACCTTCCGTGACTAGACGCCTCACACTAATCGCGGCGCACCGCCGACTACGGCGCCGAGTACGCTGCCGCGTGGCTCGTCACCAGATGGCATCTCACAAAAGGCATCCCGCAGATGGCATCCGCCAAAAGGTGTCTTTGGGGCTAAAAACGCCATGTGTGCAACCCAAAAGGCGTTTTTAGGCGTGAAAACGCCTTTTGACTGACGCCTTTTAGAAGATGCCATTTGCGAACTGCCCCCATGGCCGCTCATTAGCTGTTTGCGCAAGCGAAAACGGTCCCGCGGGCGAAAAAGGCCCGTAAACGCAGGGTAGGCCCGCGGGCGAAGCTGGATCCGCGGGCGAAGAAGTACCTGCAAACGCTGGCGGTCCTGTGTCGCGGAGGCGCAGTTAAAGGACCCGGAGAATCGATTCCATCGCGCGCATCAAGTCCGCGCGGCAGGCATCGGCGGCGGCTTCACGTTCGCCTTGCGCGATGAGGTGGGCCAAGTCGATGTTGGCTTGGACGTGATTATCGTGAATCTGCGGGTAGCGCTCCAGCGTCAACAAGAAGGTCAAGCGCATGCGCGCCAGCAGGTGCGACATGGAGCGGTCCAGCGTCGGCGAGCCCAAGCCAGCGACCAACTGCCGGTGGAAGCGCTGGTTGATGAGGGGGCGGGGTGCGTCGGAAAGCACGGCGGATTCGGTCAGCCGCACCAGCTCGCCTGGGTCTTCGAAGGTGGCATAGCGCGCCGCGGCCGGCTCGATGGCAGCGCGCGCAAAGTACAGATCGCGCACGAAATCGGCATCCGGGGTGGCAATGAACACGCCCCTGTGCGGGATGCGCTCCACGATGCGCTCGGAAGCGAGCATGGCGAAAGACTCCCGCAAGGTGTTGCGGGAGCATTCGAAGCGCTCGGCGGCGCGGACCTCGCTGAGCTGATGTCCGGGCATGTACTCGCCCTCGGAGATGGCGGCGCGAAGCGCGGAGGCGACGGAATCTGCAAGCATGCGACTTACAGTAGCCCGCCGCTTAAGAAATCGTGGCGATCACCGCGCCCGGTTCCAGCCTGGATCCTTCTTTCGCCACGCGGCTCAGCTTTCCGGCGGACGGGGCCTTGACCGCGGATTCCATCTTCATGGCCTCAATCGTGGCGATGGCCTGGCCTTCCTCGACGGCCTCGCCGTCCGCCACGTTCCACGCCACGAGGTTGGCCTCGTAGGGGCAGGTCACTTCGTTACCGTTGGCGCTGGCACCGGAGGCCGCGCTTGCCGACGCCCCCTTCACCGGCCCCTGCGACAACATATCGGTGGGGAAGCCCACGCTGACCAGCTTGCCGTCGATCTCCAGCGCCACGCGGGTGCGCTGCGCGTAGATGGCCTCGACGGGGACCGTTGTGCTCGTGGCCTCCGCGGAAGGGCGGTAGTTGTGGTCGAGCCAGTCGGTGTAAATGCCGGCCGCGGCATCGGCGTCGCCATGGTCCACGAGGACCTGGGAGGAGACCATATCGCGGTGGAAGGGCAGCACGGTGCGTACACCTTCGATGTCGAATTCCTTCAACGCCTGCTGCGCGCGCTTCAGCGCGATCTCCCGGGTCGGGCCCCAGACCAGGAGCTTGGCCACGAGCGAGTCATAGTAGGGCGGGACGATGGAACCGGAGCGCACGCCCGAATCCACGCGGATGCCAGGACCCGTCGGCGGCTCGAAGCGCACGATGGTGCCGGGGCACGGCGCGAAGCCGTTGAGGATGTCCTCGGCGTTAATGCGGAATTCGAAGGCGTGGCCATCGGACACAGGGTCCGATGCGTCTGAAGTTTGCGCTTCAGACGAGGAAGAGGAATCAGACGGGGAATCGGACGCGAAGGAGAGGGGTTCGCCGGAGGCGATGCGGAACTGCTCCGCAATGATGTCCACGCCCGTGACCATCTCGGTCACCGGGTGCTCCACCTGCACGCGGGTATTGACCTCGAGGAAGGAGATCGTGCCATCCTCGGAGACGATGTACTCGACGGTGCCGGCACCGGTGTAGCCGACCTTCGCGCAGATGGCGCGGGCGCCTTCGTGGATGCCGGTGCGCTGCTCGTCGCTAAGCGCAGGCGCCGGGGCCTCCTCGATGAGCTTCTGGAAGCGGCGCTGCGTGGAGCAATCGCGGGTGCCTAGCACGGCGACGTTGCCGTGCGTATCGGCCAGAATCTGCGCCTCCACGTGGCGCGGGTGAGTGAGGAACTTCTCCACGTAACATTCCGCACGCCCGAAAGCCTCCTTGGCCTCGCGGCCGGCGGAGTTGAAGGCGGCCTCGATGTCCTCGAGGTTCTCCACCACCTTGAGGCCGCGTCCGCCGCCGCCATAAGCCGCCTTGATGGCGATGGGCAGGCCGTGCTCCTCAGCGAAGGCGCGGGCCTCCTGCCAGTCATCGATGGGATCGGAGGTACCCGGTGCCAGCGGAGCGCCGACCTCCTCGGCCACGCGGCGCGCGGCAATCTTGTCACCGAGCAGCTCGATGGACTCCGGCGACGGGCCAATCCATGTCAGGCCGGCCTCCGCCACGGTGCGGGCAAAGTCGGCGTTCTCCGAGAGGAAGCCGTAACCGGGGTGGATGGCGTCAGCACCGGCGCGCACGGCGATATCGAGGAGCGCCGGGATGTTCATGTAGGTATCCGCCGCGGAGTTGCCGGGAAGCGCATAAGCTTCGTCAACCACCTGGGTGTGCAGGGCGCCGGCATCGGCTTCGGAGTAAATCGCGATGGAGCGGATGCCCAGGTCACGCGCGGTGCGGGCAATACGGACGGCGATCTCGCCGCGGTTAGCAATAAGGACTGCAGAGATCATGGGTGGGTGTTCCTTTACTAGTGGTTAAGCGAGTTCAAAGCGGACCGTCGCCCCCGGCGGGAGCTGCGCGGCAATATCAATATCTTCTTCAAGGACAGTGGCGATGACCGGGTAGCCGCCGGTCACGGCGTGATCGCGGAGGAAAATCACGGGCTCGCCACTCGGCGGGACCTGGACCGAACCGGCAACCATGCCCTCCGAGGGCAGCTCGCCCTCGCGGGCGCGGCTCAATTCCACGGATCCCTCCGGGCCGACCAGGCGAACGCCCACGCGGTTGGATTGCGCGGTCACAGCCCACTCCGTGGCCAGGAATGCTTCCAGGCTCTCGGGAGTGAACCAGTCATCGCGCGGGCCGAGCACGCAACGCAGCACGCCCTCGGTCTGTCCGTGCGCGCCTTCGCGAACGCGCATCGGGTTGCTCAGCTGGGCATCGGTCATCGCGGTGGAGCGGGGGAGGACACCTATGACATCGCCCAGCCGCACCGGCTGCGGCCCCAACCCAGAGAGCACGTCCGTCGAGGCAGAGCCCAGCTCCGCATCCGCCACGATGCCGCCGCGGATAGCGATGTAGTTGCGCAGACCCACCGTCGCGGGATCCACGGTCACCGTTGAGCCAGCGGTGACGAGCACCGGGCGCGCGAGGTGCACCGGCATATCGTCCAGCAGGACGCGGGATTGGGCGCCAGTGACGCACACGACGGCGTCGGTCAGCGCGTGCAGGCGAATGCCGCCGATATTCTCTAACACGGTGGCTCCGCGCGGATTGCCCACCGCGACATTGGCCGTGGCGGCCGCTGCCAGGTCGGCCGCACCCGAGGGCGTGACCCCCAAGTTGCCGCGGCCAGGGCGGCCCTGATCCTGATAGAGCGTCAGCAAGCCCGCATCGAGGACCTCCAAGCGCGGCAGGCGTGCCGGTGTGCGGCGGCCGAAAGGAGTGGTGGACACCACCTCTGGCAGTGAGCTCACCGCACGGTAGCGTACGCGGTCACCGGGCTGAACCAGCGCTGGCGGGTGGGCATCGGATTCCCACATCGGGGTCGAGGTGGTGCCCAGCAGCTGCCAGCCGCCGGGGGAGACGCGCGGGTAGACAGCGGAGAAACCGCCAGCAATACCCACGGCACCCGCCGGCACCGCGGTGCGCGGGGTGGCGCGGCGCTCGATGTTGAAGTTCTGCGCCGGGTCAGCCGGGGTGCAATAGGTAAAGCCGGGCGCGAAGCCGCCGAAGGCGGCGAGCCATTCGGTGGATGTGTGCCAGTCAATGAGGCCTTCGCGCGACATACCCATCAACTCGGCGGCCTCGTCGAGGTCCTCGCCGTCATAGAGAACGTCGATCTCCACAAAGCGCGGATCCTCGCCCGCCTGCGCCGTGGGGTGGAAGTCCTGGAGCTTCTCAGCGGCAGCTGCAGCAGAATTCGGCGTGGCAAAGGTCAACAGCAGGGTGGTGGCAGCAGCAATCGCGTCGACTTGGTCCTTGAGCGGATTAGCGTCGAGGGCCGCATGCCACGCCATGACCTGGGACAAGTCCTCCAGCTCCACGAGCAGCGCGCGCGTTCCTACGGGGTGAATATGCATCAGATGGCGCTCCGAATCTCAATCCCGCGCGCCTGCAGCTCCTTGACTACACCGCGCAGCAGTTGTACCGCGCCGGGCGAGTCACCGTGCGTGCACACCGACTGGGCGTCCACGTTGAGCACGGAGCCGTCGACGGCGGTGATGGATCCGGTCTCAGCGACTTCGAGCACGCGCTTGACGACGTCCCCCTCATCACCCATCACCGCATTCGCCTCTCGCCGTGAGACGAGCGTGCCATCGGGGTTGTAGTTGCGGTCAGCGAAGGCCTCACGGATGACGGTGAGTCCTTTCTTCTCGGCGATGTCAACGGCGATGCCGCCGGGTAGCAGCATGACGGGGAGATCTCCGAAGGCCTTAATGCCGTCGATAACTGCGTGGGCCTGGGCCTCGTGGTGGACGATGGTGTTGTACATCGCGCCGTGCGGCTTGACGTAGACCACGCGGGTTCCGTTGGCCTGGGCTAAGGCTTGGAGGGCACCGATTTGGTAGGTGACTTCGTCGGCAAGCTCGGCAGGATCGTAATCGATGAAGCGGCGCCCGAAGGCTGCTGGGTCGTTATAGCCCACGTGCGCGCCGACGGTGACGCCTGCTTCTGCGGCCGCCTTGAGGGTGCCCGCGATGGAGTGCGGATCGCCGGCGTGGAAGCCGGTGGCGACGTTGGCGGAGGAGACGAGCTGGAGCATCGCGGCGTCATCGGCCACGGGGTTGCCGGCGGTGGTTTCGCCGAGGTCAGCGTTGAGGTCTATGTGCAGCGTGCTCATGACAGGAGGACACCTCTTCTATAGTTCTCGAATTGTTGAACAATCTATGGGTGCCTAGTGTAGTCCGCATCACGTCAGTTTGTGAAGTGTGTCCCGCAACTGCGTTGTGGGGGTAAGTGAAAGCGCCCCCGTGCCACAGGTTCTGTGGCGCGGAGGCGCTGGTATTAGGTGCCTGTGCAACAGGCGTTAAAGACTTAGAGCTTCAGGGCGTTCTTGACGAACGGGAAGGCAGCTGCGATGACGGCGAGAACGCCGGCAACGATAGCAGCGATGCCGAGCGGGGTCGGCTTGTTGTCCTCGGAAGAGAGCTCATCCTTAACGGAGCTCTTCTTGTCCTTATTCTTGTCCTTGTCCTGCTCGTTCTTGTCCTTGTCCTTGTCTTCGTCCTCGACAGGTGCAGGATCCTGGCGCTCGCCGTCGACGATATCGAAGTCGACCTTGCCCGGGCCGCCCTGGGAAGCGCCCCAATCGCCGAGGTCGATCGATTCGGAGTCGCACACTGCTGCGCCTTCCTTGGCCATTTGGAAGACATCGAAGCGGCTCAACGTGAGCTCTGCATTGTCGGTGGCCTGCCAGGCGAACTCGCTCACCTTCTTGAAGGTGTGGTCCTTGCCGTCAATTTTGACGGTGAACTCAGCCTTCGGGGTACCGCAGTTGGTAGTGGTGGCAGCTTCCTCAGCAGAGGCGACGGTGGTGCCAGCGAATACGAGAGAGCCAGTCAGGGTTGCGGCGAGCAGGCCGCGGGAGAAGTTATTCATGTTGTCTCCAGTAGAGATGAAATAGAAGTGAAAAATAGTGAATCGGAAAGGTTTTAGAACCAATCAGATAACCGGTATCGGCTGAGGTAAGAGTGTAGGTCGCTCGTGCAGCGGATGTCGCAGCTTTGAATATAAATTTGACTATTTTTAATCTGCCCCTTAGCTAACGGGTGTTTTCCGGACATCGAAAACACCCCCAATCACTTGAACGAAGTGATTGGGGGTGACTAGTCAACGCCGAAGAAATGGCGTTTTAGTGCTTCAGGTTAGAACGGAAGCTTGATGCCCAGTGCGCGTGCAGCATTCGGGACGATTGCAGCCAGTGCGCCAAGGACGCCAATGACGATTGCTGCGATGCCCAGGTCGGTCGGCTTGCCGTCCTCGGAGGACAGTGCATTCTTGATGCCATCAAAGGAGCTCTTGTCCTTGTTTTTGTCCTTGTCGCCCTCGGACTCGTCACCGTCGCCGTTTTCGGAGTCTTCGTCGTCGCCGTTGTCAGCGTCGTCGCCGCCGTCGCCGCCCTCAGACTCGTCGTCGTTGTCAGCGTCATCGTCGCCGCCCTCGGACTCGTCGTCGTTGTCGGCGTCATCGTCGCCACCGGTGTTGCCGTCTGACTCATCGTCGCCGTCGGTCTCGTCATTGTCGGAACCGCCGCCATCGTTGCCGGTGCCCCAGTCGTCGATATCGATAGATTCAGCATCGCATACGTCTTCGCCATCCTTAGCCAGGTCGAAGATATCGGCGCGGCTTAGCTCAACCTTTTCATCGTCGGTGGCCTGCCACAGGAATTCGCTGACCTTCTTGAAGGTGTGCTCCTTGCCATCAACGGTGGCAGTGAACTCGGCCTTCGGGGAGCCGCAGTTGGTGGTGGCAGCTTCCTCAGCAGAGGCGGCGGTGGCCCCAGCGAATGCGAGTGAACTGGTCAGGGTTGCGGCAAGCAGGCCGCGAGAGAAGTTAGACATAAGTACTCCGAGAATAGGTAGTAGGTGAAAGGGTGATGGAAAGTGGAATGAATCATTCCGTTAACCGGTACCGGTTGGGTTCGGAGTGTAACCCAGATCCCACGCCTGCGGCTGATGTAAGACGAAAAACCTTTGGTTTTCGGGAGTACTCCCCATGAACACACAAAGGCACCCCCAATCCACGCGATGGTGGTGGGGGTGCCTTGTGTGCTTAACGACGTCCCTTAGGACGTTCAAGCTTCAGTGATTAGAACGGAAGCTTGATGTTCAGAGCCTGAGCAGCGGCCGGAACAGCAGCAGCAATTGCGCCAAGGACGCCGAGGACGATGGCGGCGATGCCCAGATCGGTCGGCTTGCCTTCCTCGGAAGACAGCTTGGCCTTAATGTCGTCGAAGGAGCTCTTCTCCTTGTTCTCCTCCGGCTTCTTGCCGTCACCAGGGTTCGTGCCC
>NZ_KV827337.1:0-20379 GCF_001836065.1 Corynebacterium sp. HMSC035E02 | reverse complement strand
GGGCTTCTTGCCGTCACCAGGGTTCGTGCCGTCCTCCGGCTTCTTGCCGTCACCAGGGTTGTTCTCGCCCTCGCCCGGGGTGGGCTGACCCTCACCTGGGGTGTTCTCGTCCTCGCCCGGGGCCGAATTCTCCTCGTTGTCCTTGCCCGGGTTGGCCTCGTCGTCACCGCCGGTCTCGCCGTCGCCGGCCTCGCCGCCACCGTTCTCGGTGTCAGTGGTGGCGGTGTTGGTGACGTCGTCGGGGTTCATGGTGGTGTTCTCCTCCGCGTTGGCGGCGGTGGCGCCAGCCAGTGCGAGGGAGCTCGCCAGGGCGGCAGCGGTGAGGTTGCGGGAAATGCGCTTCATATTATTTCTCCTGGGAATAGATCGGGGACGTCTTATGAAAGTGAAAAGCCGTCATCAGGCGATGTTCGTTATCGCTTACTGAATTCGACCTCCCACATGCTAACGAAGGTCGGAAAGGGATTGGTCAAGCTGTGAAAGGTTTTATGGGTACTCAACGACAGCTGCCAAGGGCTTATCAGCGCGCAATAATGTTTGCTGGCGCGGTTATGGTGCTACAAAAACGCGAAAAAGACTGTATGGCGGTGGTGCGGTCGGGGAGAAAGCGTGGGGTAGGAGCCGAGGATGTTGACAGGCGTTACACAGGGGATCTGCGCAAGGTTCTGGCGGCGGAGAGTTCGTTTATGTAGTGAGGCACGACATATCGTCGTATCGTTATGGGAGAGTTCACACACGCGATACCTCTTAAGGAGAACTCATGCAATGGACAAAAGTCGGCGCGGGCCTCGCCGCTGTCGTCGCCGCAGCTGGCCTGACCGCATGCGGAGGAGATGGATCCGGTGATGCGGCGGATGTTGATTTCATCAGTACCAACTCCACCGAACCCCAAAAGCCGCTCATCCCTGCAGATACCAGCGATGTGCCGGGTGCAACGCTCATCGACCTCATCTACTCGGGACTTGTGTACTTCGATGAGGACGGTGAGGTGCACAACGACCAAGCAGAGAGCATCGAGAAGACCGATGACGTGACGTACAAGGTCACGCTCAAAGAAGACGCGGTGTTCTCCGATGGCTCCCCGGTGCGTGCCCAGGACTATGTCGATACGTGGAACAACGCCGTAAAGAACAGCATGCTCTCTGCCTATTTCTTCGAACCCATCAAGGGCTATAAAGAAGGAGCAGCGAGCATGGAGGGGCTCAAGGTTGTCGATGAGAAGACGTTCACCATTGAGCTCGATGAACCTACGGCGGACTTTGAGACGCGTTTGGGCTATTCCGTTTTCTTCCCCATGCACGAATCCGCCTTTGATGACATCGACGCCTACGGCCAAAACCCAGTGGGAAGTGGCCCTTATAAGCTGCAGGAATGGAACCATAACCAGAATGCGATCCTCGTTCCCAACGAGAAGTATGAAGGTGACCGCAAGGCGCAGAACGATGGCCTGAACTTCGTCTTCTATGCCGATGCCAGCGCAGCATATGCGGATCTACTCTCGGGAAATCTGGATGTCTTGGACTCGGTTCCGTCCTCGGCCATGGCTAATTTTGAAACGGACCTCGGCGAACGTGCAGTCAATGAGCCTGCTGCCATCTTCCAGTCCATCACTATTCCCGCAGGGGATGAGAACTTTAGCGGGGAGGCGGGGGCGTTGCGTCGACAAGCACTGTCCATGGCCATTGACCGCGACGAGATTACCCAGACCATTTTCCAAGGGACGAACACTCCAGCGGTGGACTTCACATCGCCTGTGCTTAACGACGGCGCCACGGACATCCCCGGCAACGACGTCCTGACCTATAACCCGGACAAGGCTCGTGAGCTGTGGGCCAAGGCGGAAGAGATGAAGCCGTTTGAGGGGCCGTTTACCGTGGCGTATAACTCTGATGGCAGCCACAAGGAGTGGGTCGATGCCGTCGTGAATTTTATCCGGAACACCCTTGATATCGATGCACAGCCAGCGCCGTATCCGGATTTCAAATCGCTGCGTGATGAGGTGACAAACAAGACGATCGAAGGCGCGTTCCGCACCGGCTGGCAGTCGGTGTATCCGTCGCCGTCGAGCTTCTTGGAGCCGCTCTATGCCACGGGCGCTGCGACTAACGACGCCGACTATTCCAACCCCGAGTTTGATTCGCTTCTGAAGAAGGCTGCTGCGGCATCCAACGACCAGGAGAGTGTTGAGCGGGTCAATGATGCCCAAGCAGTACTTATGCAGGACCTTCCGGCAATCCCGCTGTGGTACACCAACTCCACCGGTGGCTACTCCGAGCGCGTCGACAACGTGATCTTTACGTGGAAATCGAAGCCGCTGTACTACAAGGTGACGTTGAAGTAGAACGCCATACGTCCTGTTACGCGAAAAGCGCTCCTCAACGATTTGTGCTGAGGAGCGCTTTGTCGTGAGCGTTCGGAGCTACTAGAAAGGCAGCTTGATGCCCAGGGACTTTGCCACGCTCGGAGCGACAGCGGCGATAGCGCCCACAACGCCGAGGACAGCAGCGACGATGGCAGCGATGCCAAGATCGGTCGGCTCGCCGTCCTTGGAGCTGAGGGCTTCATCGAAGGAGCTGGACTCGTTGGTGCCGGTCGGCGCCTGCGAAGGGTCATCCGCTGGCTCCACGGGCTTCTCCGTCGGGGTGGTCGGCGTTGTCGTCGTGGACGTCGTCGAGCTCGGCGGGTTCTTGGCCAGGGATTCCTGGATTTCAGCGGCTGCGGTGTCCTGCTTGCCACAGGCAGCGACGTCGTCCTTGGCAATCGCCATGACCTCGGCGCGGTTCAGGGTCAATTCTTCATTGTCAGTGGCGCGCCAGAGTCCGAATTCCTCCTGCTTGAAGGTGTGCTCGGTGTCCTCGATGGTGGTGGTGAACTCTTCGGCTGGGGCCCAGCAGAAGTTGATTTCGGTAGCCGAGGTGTTGGTGGCGTTTGCGGTGGACTCGTCGGCGGTAGCGATGGTCGAGCCAATAACACACAGAGAGCCCGCCAGAGCGGTGGTGGCGAGAGCGAGTGAAGCCTTCTTCATGGGATTCTCCTAGAAATAGAGCGAAGGAAAGTGAAAGATAGAAAACCCTTGGTGTGCAGGGGCTATTCAACTATATTAACGCTACCTCAAGCGCTAAGCGCAAAACCGCGAGAACCGCGTTCCTCCATGCTCTTAAAAGTAAGGCCTGGAGGCACGCGGGGAACGCGGCGCAGGGACTCTTAGATAAAGAACTTGCGGCGGGCGGCGAAAGCGCCAGCTGCAATCATGGCTGCGATGGCCAGTGCGGCGAGGCCACGAGCAACGGTGTTGGAACCGGTCTCAGCGGAGATACCGCGCGACTGTACCTGGGACTTCTCGGCGGTGCTTTCGGCAACCTGACCACCCTGGGCGATGACCTCGTCCTTGTTTTCCTTGAGCATCTGCTCGGAAGCGGCCTTCTCCTCGGCACTCGGGGCGTCGTTCTGGGCTGCCTCCTGGGACTTCACGTAGGTCTTGCCATCCTTGGCCAGGTACCAGGTCACGCCACCGATGACGAGGGCGGCCGGCAGAGCCAGCCATGCCAGCTGCTTGGCGTCGAAATCGGAATCCTCGGCGGAACCGGCCGGGGGCTGGGAGCCGCCCGTCGGATCGGTCTCTCCAGAAGGAGGAGTAACAGGCTTGTCCTTGTCCTCACCGGCCCCCGGATTCTCGTTGCCGGTCTCGGGCTTCTCGCCGCCAGCCTCCGGCTTCTCCGGGTCATTCTTAGGAGCATCGCTGCCGTTGTCGATCGGGTAGTCAACCTGGGACGGGCCGGCCGGCGCCGGGTCTGGGTTGGCCGGTGCAGGGGCGTTGTCCTGAGAGTCCTCATCAACCGGGGCTGCTGGATCCTCGGCGGGGTTGTCGGCGGGGGCTTGCTTTTCCTGCAGGCGCTCCCATGCAGCTTGTGCCTGTTCTGCGGTGAGGGAGACGGAGCCCAGTGGATTGGTGCTCTTGTAGGTGCCGTCAGCCTGGCGCTGGTAGGTAGTGCCATCGAGTTCGAACTCAGCCGGCGCCGGAATCTGTGCAGAGGCAACGGCGGTGCCGCCCAGTGCGAGGGAGCCAGCCAGTGCGGCTGCGGTCAGAGTGCGGTGGATGCGCTTCATGTGTGTCTCCTAGTGGGTTTGTGAGAGGTAGTTCATCAGGCCAGAACCACAATAGTCACAATTTTCACATCAGTCACAGGGGTTACAATGTGGTAATCCGCAACTTTCGGGATGGAAGTCCCGCCACGCATGCCGAGTGTTCGATCGCTACGGGGTATCGTGCTGGGGGTTAAAGCGGCTGGTCATTGCCTAAGAGTCGTGGCTAATGTGGTCCTGCTGGTTGTGCGAATGTTCGACAATGACCTGCGTAAACAGGCATCCCCCCGTTATTGGGTAAAAACAGGCGGAGCCTAGTTCTGGGGCGCAGTCTCAGGTGCGGTTGTTACGCCCTCAAACTGCCAGCCCACCACCGCGTTGCGTACTGCAGAAGCCAGTGGGTTGGCCGGCTGAATGCAGCTGATGGTCAGCAGGCGGCCCGGTTTGGCATCGGCGCCCCAGATACTCTCGTCCTGCTCAAGGCCTTCCTTTGAAGGATCGTGCAGATCCGTGGCTATATACACCAGCCACTGCTCGCCGGAGTTCTGCGTGCGCAGATACAGCTTGTCGCCCACCGCGGCCTTGTGCTCATCGGCGCGGCCGTCGTAGAGGTTATTGAATACCGCCGGCACACCCGCGCCCGTGTGTCCAGCAATGACCACGATGTCCGGCGAGTCCGTACCAGGAAGCGTGTAAGGCTTATCGTCCGCGGTATAGGTGCAGGCCTTATTCATGGAGTCCGGGTTGATCTTATTGTCCTTAACCCTGCAGGAGCCCTCCTCGAATTTTGCGCGCACATCAATCGCTGGGATGTACATCTCCACCGCGGGGGAGGGCTCGATGACGGTAGCAGGCTCCGTTGCTACTTCTGTGGGCTGCGGTGCGGGTGTGTCTGGTTCCTGATTGAGCTTGAGCGCGGCGATAATGCCGACCAGCACCACCGCCACAATGGCTACGAGGCGGAGGCCACGGCTGTCGCTGGGCTTGCGATGGCGCGCTGTGACCTGGTTTGACCGGCGTCGTGGGCGGTTGGGCTGCTGCTTGGCGACGGCCCCCGCGCGGCCGTATGAGGAGCGGCTTCGGCGGCGGGCGCGTTCTGCGCGGAGATCGATGCGGATTCCCTCTTCCGGCAGACGGTAGTTATCGCGCCGCGCCGAGTAGCGAGAATCCATGGTGTGCTCCTGAGGGATAGATGATTAGAAAAATACAGTACTACCCGACGGCAAGCTGATAGCGCAGCGCATAGGTGATAAGCCAGTGGGTGGACATGAAGTGGCCGTCGACAAGCTGCGGCCGCGCGCTGGCCACCAAGGCTTCGGCGCGCGGCAGGGCCGAGGCGTCGAAATGCTCGGCGAGCTCAACAATCATCCACGCCCTTGTGAGTGCCAGGCCGTAGAGATGGGCTAAGCGGCCATCGGTCGGGTCGAGTACTTCTGGGATATCGGTAAGGAAATCCAGTGCTTCGGCGCGGTGGGGGAGGAAACCGTCGAACCACTGCGGGAAGTCCGGGAGAACGCGCGACATGAGCAGAGCCTCAGATAATCCGTTAGAGAGGAAATCGTGCCCGGACAGCTCCCACTCGAGTGGGTAGGCGCGGTCATCGCCGAAAAGGCGAACCGCAGCCTTGCGCACCGAATCCGCCAGCGAATCCTGCCCGATCTTCTCCGCGGCCTCGAGGATGAGGAAAAGGTTGAAGGCGGTATTGGAGTGCATGCCGTGGAGTACTGGTTGGTTGAGTGAACCGAGCCAGTCGTGGCAGTGCTGCGCGGTGAGCTCGACGAGCTTGTCCATCGATTCGCTGGGACGGATGGAGGCTAGTTGCAACAGCCAAGCGCGCCCGTAGGGCATCTCATACCCGGGGTGTTCGACAAGGTAGTTGTATTCGATGGTGAGGGCTTGGGGGCTGAGGCGATCGTCGAGGAGCGTGGCAAGACTGGTGGGAGACTTGGGCCCGAGCATGGTATCCAACAGCGCCCCGGAATACTGCATGTGGACGCTGGAATGCCAGTCGAAACAGCCGTAGAAACTGGGGTGCAGCTCGCGTGGGCGCACGGTGCAATCATCAGCTGAGCTGCTCGTGTGGTGCATTGCGGCGGGAAATTCGCGCTCGAGGGCGTCCACAATTGTCTCCGCCCAGGTTTTGGCCCAATTCTCTAGCGTGGTCATGCGTCAAGTATGACAGAGACCCCGGACATCTATCACGACCTGCAGTTTCGTGGTTGTGTGCTACAGGGAAAGTGCAGCCTTCAACTGCGGGAGGAAAAACTCTGCTGCTTTAGCAAGCCCAGCCACCGCCGCGGTGACGAGAGCAACGACGCCACCGGCTGCGAGCAGGGAGAGGCGCTTTTCTTTCGCGTCAATCTGTTCAAGTTCGTGCTCATGCTCGTCGCGCAGCGCGTCTTTGACGTTGATATCCATGTTGAACTCGCCCCATGCCTGGGAGGCGGACCGATATTCCTCTTCGGCTGCTTTTATCTCTTCCGCTGAAGCGCCGGAGTTCTTTAGCTCTTCCAGCTTGAGGCGGGCGTCTTCAGCGTTCTGCCACATCTCTTTAGCCCGGGCTTCATCTTCTTCAGATGGCTTGTACTCTTCGGCCCCGTCTGCCTTGCTGCTAAATGCGCTGAAGCAGTCTTCGCGCAAGCACCGAGAGGATTCCACGTTGAGCTCCTGTGCCGTCGCAGTAGGAACCGCTACGAGGCCTGCGGCGATGACTGTTGCCATTCCAAGGCCGGACCGGCGATGCCACGAATTCATAGAAGTCTCCTTCAATAGGGAAAGTAGGGAAGCGGCTTTACTGTATCGCGGGACGCGTCCGAGCGCTGAAAAATGGGAGGGTTCTGTTGGTCAACAAGCCATTCTTTCCTGACTGTATAGCCAGAATTCGGCTGGTAATTTTCGAGGCAGTCGAACAAAGGATCGATTGTGTGAGTTATTGTCTTAGCTTCTTTCTAATGTGTAAAGCAGACATTTGAAGCGTTGGGGAATCGGTTCATTGTGGGGCGCAAGGGTGTCCACAGCATAGGATGCAGTTCACAGAAGAGGACTGCTGCACAACTCACGAGGGGGAGCCATGAGGTTCTTAGAACAAAAGCCGACAACTTTTAGTAAAGGGCAGATACATCGAATAGGCAGTGCGCTGCGCGCTGGGAAAGAGATCGATGAGGGGCTATACCGGCTCATATTGGTTCAACAGTCTGCCTTATGCGACCATCTTGAGTCCTTGGCCGTATCAGCATTGAGTAAATCGGGTGTGCCACTGGAGCGTTCGACAAATGCCGTTGTGGAGCCGGATTCGAATCGTTTCTTCGTAGGATCGAGGGTTAAGACCCGGCCAGTGCTTGTTGAGAAACTAAGGAGAATGCCGAGCTTTCCGCTGGAGAGCATCCACGATTTTTCGGGAGTGCGAATGGACTTTGATGTCTCGCTTTCGGAGCAAACAAGAGTCGCTGAAATACTTGCCCAAGACCTTGAAGAGCAAGGCGCTGCTCGCGTCAAAATTCAGGATATGAGAGAAAAGCCGCACTCTGGGTATCGGGCGATCCATCTGCACATTTATTCTCCGGCAGGCCGTGCCGAGTTCCAACTACGCACAGCACTCCAATCACGATGGGCCAACCTCTACGAACTGGCTGGTGACTTATACGGTCGGGGCATTCGATACTTGGAGTTTGGTGAGCAAGTACCGCGGCAATTCAATACCCAGGTCCGCTCACTCCATGAGCTTTCAGACGTTGTGTACAAAGTGGAGAGGTATTTCGATGCGCTTTCCCCTCCGTTTGCCGAGCATATCCTCGAAACAGTAGGGCTGCGTGAAGCCCGTTTATTGCGGCAAAAGACTTCTACGATGTTGGATAGATTCATTAGTCGGCTCGACAAGAGATGGGCAGACAATGGGTCGGAAAGGAGCGAATAGCATGCCGGCTTTTCTCATCAAGTATCACCGCCCGACGGGTGCATTGAATGTTACCGAGTTTGGAACCTTGACTGAGGCAACTCTTGCCCGTCATGACCTTGATCAAATCAACGATGACCCCGATGTTGAACTCGTTGCTATTGGTGCTACGAACTTGGAATCCGTCCGGCACACGCATGCGCGTTACTTCTTCCGTGAGAAAACCGCGCCGCCGTACCCTTTTGTGGCTTAAGTCCGGCGGCTCTGAATAGCGCTGCGAGAAGAGATTAGCTGCGCAGGATCTTCTCCATGGCCTTGCCTTTGGCGAGCTCGTCAACGAGCTTGTCCATGTATCGAATGTTTTGTATCAGCGGGTCCTCGATGTCCTGCACCTTGTATCCGCAAACGCTCCCGGTGATAAGTGAGCGGGACGGGTTGAGATGTGGTGCCTGTTCGAAGAATTCCTCGAGGGTGACCTTCTCCTCTCGCGCCCGCTCTAAGCCCTCAACTGAATAGCCAGTGAGCCAGGAGATAACTTCGTGGAGCTCGTTGACAGTCCTGCCTTTGCGCTCTACTTTGTTGACGTAGTGCGGGTAGATGTCGGCGAAGGGCACGGAAAAGATGCGGTGGGACATAGGGGCGCAGTATATCCATTGTTGCTGGTTTAGCCGTGCCACAGCGTGGAAATGGGCATTGCCCATAGGTTCTTGCCCATTGGTAGGACGTCTTTGCCCGTATACAGGACGATTCCTGCGCGGAAGGAAGCGCCTGCAACCTGCTGAAGATAGCGCAGGCCGGCAAAGTCTTTCGGCTGGATCGACATCGCAGCTTTGACTTCGATGCCAACGATGTCCCGGGATCGCGATTCCAATACGAGGTCCACTTCTTTGCCAGTGGACGTACGAAAGTGGAAGAGGCGATAGTCAATCGAAGACCAGGCCTTCTGCTTCAAGAGCTCGTTGGCGACGAAAGCTTCACAGATACCTCCAGTGATCGTGCTGGAGATATTCATCTCCAAAGCCTCTGGATCGAGTCCTGCAAGGCTTGTAGCAAGTGCGGTATCCGAAAGAAAGACCTTGGGCTTAGAAATTGCCCGCTTCTCTAGATTGGTTCCCCAAGACGGCAACTGGTTGAGCAAGAATACGTCACTCAATGCAGTCACATAGGTAGGGACCGAGCGTTGAGGAATATCGAGCGCGCGCCCAATGTGTGCAGCTACAAGCTCCGCAGTTCCTTGTGCCGCCAACTTGTTGAGAAGATTGCTCAAGCGGTCGGGGAATTGAATGCCGTAGAGCTCGGCAGCATCCTTCGACAGTACTCGTTCAATGTAGGCGTCGAACCAGCGGTGCTGTCGCCGCCGGCTAGCATCTCTAAGCCCTGGGAAACTCGGTGTGCAGAAGAGCTGAAAGTAGTCACTCCGGGAAGGAGTAAACGTGGGATTCAGCCCTGAATCCCCTAATGACCACACCCGTCCGGCAAAGTCATCGTAGATGCCCAAGCGTTCACCCACGCTAAGGCCGTGAAGGCGGATTGTTTCTGCACGGCCAGCGAGCGACTCTTCAGCTCCTGTGAGACTGAGGAGATTCGACGACCCGGTGAGGATAAAGCGTCCTGGTCGTCGATCTTCTTCGAGTGCGCCTTTGACTGCGCGAAAGAGCTCGGGCGCGCGTTGAATTTCATCAATTGCTAGTGTCCCCTCGGGGATCTGCCTGACAAACCCGTCTGGGTCCTCTTGTGCAGATGCCAGCGAAGCGCTCTCATCAAGATTAAAGAACCTATGCTCTTTATCTTCGAGCAATTGATGAACGAGGGTGCTCTTTCCTACCTGGCGTGCGCCAGAAATGGTCAGCACAGGCGTATCCGACAGGATTTCCTCCGCCAGATCTTGTGCGTTTCTATGTAGAAAAGAATCAGTCATGACAGTCAATCTACCTGCGATGTTGCGGTTCTGCAAGGCTCTCGTTGCCGTTTTGCAAAGAACTCATTGCCATTCTGCAATTCCCGCGTTGCCGTTCTGCAAGGGGGCCGTTGCCGTTCTGCAATGCTTGCGTTGCCGTTCGATCACGCTATGAAACGCTGAAAAGAGGGCACCCCTCAGCCGTCGTAAAGCAGCGCGAGGGGTGCCCTCTGTGGCGGGGCCTGGGGGAGGTGAGCTAGTTCAGTTAGTTCCAGACGGGGGCGTCGCCAAGCTGCAGCTCGGAGTAGCGCGCCTCCGGAACCGTGGCGGAGTAGGGCTTGCCCACGGGCTCCCATTCTTGGTCGGAGTTGCAGCGCACGTCCTGGCCGTCCGTGTCGAGCATGGTGAAGCCCCACACCAGCTTGCCCTGGGAGTTGGCCGGCAGCTCATAGGGGCCGACCTCTTGGTTGAGCTTCCAGTGCTGCTCGTTGACGTAGGTGAAACCGTAGGTCTGGGTCAGCACCTTGGCCAGCTCGCCCACGCCCTTGATGGAGCCAGAAACTTCGATGGTCTGCGTGCGGGCCTGAGTCACGGTGTGGCTGACCGGTACGGGTTCATCGTTGCGGTTGGCCACGCTCGTGGCGTCGGTTTGCTTAAACCAGCGGCGAGTAGCGGTGACGTAGGTGCCGTTCTCACCGGGCGTAGAGCAGTGCGTGCCCGGCTTGTGTTCCTCGTTCCAGCGCTGGGGCAGCTCGAAGTCCCCGCCAAAGTCTGCGGCGTGGGCAACGGGAGCGACCGCTAGCAGGCTCAGTGCGGCAAAGGTGCTCGCGATGGACTTCTTCAGCACGCCTTAGCCCCAATCGTTGTTATCGCGCGTGGAGACCTCAATGTGGCGCTCCTTCGGCAGGGTAGCGGTGAAGGTCTCGCCGTTAGGCTGCCAGGTGTTATCGGAACCGCAGATGGTCTTCTGACCCTCAAAGTCGGAGACAACCCAGCCGGCACGCAGCACGGCGGTCTTACCCGGGGCGATGTTGTACGGGCCGACCTGTTCGCCGACCTCGTAGGACTGGGAGTCGGTGTAGCTGGAGGAGAAGGTGAAGTTGATCAGATCCAGCAGCTTGAAGTCCACGCCGGCGGAAACGTTCCAGGTCTTGGTCTTGGTTTCCTTGATGGAGCGGGTCACCGGCAGCGGCTCATCGTTGTAGTTGGAGATGGTCCAGGAGCCAGCGGAGCCGTCGAAGTAGGTGCGCTTGATCTCTACTGTCTGGCCGGTATCACCCGGGTTGGTGCAGTGCTCACCAATGGTGGTCGGGTTAGCCGGGCCCAGGTCACGTGCCGGAAGAGCGTTGGCGGCTGGGGTAGCGATCAGGCCGCAGGCGATGGCCACGGCGGCGGTGGTGGAAGCAATCTTGGTCTTGAACATGTGGGTGTACTCCTTGGATGAAAAGTAGGGAAGTGCTTAGTAGATGGTTTGGGTCGGAACAGGAAGGTTGCGGTACTCCTCCGGGGTGACGTCCTCGGTGCGAGTGGAGCCGTCCTTGCCCGTGATGGTGGCCTCCGCCCAGAAGCCGCTGGGAGCGGTGGTTTGCTTGTAGTTGGAGGTCAGGCTGTATTTTCCGTCCTTGCCGCAGTGGATTTCGCGGTAGTTGATGCGGGTCATGGTGGTGCCGTACTCCACGCGCACGCGCTCACCAGGGGCCAGGTCGATGTGCTGCAGCTCGGTTCCCACCGGCATGTAGGCGCGCTTGACCGCGCCGACGGATTCCAGCCAGCCCTTCGGAATATCGCCGCGGTTGCCCTGCCAGTTGGTGTAGGGGGCGTGCTCCGCGCCGACGACGAAGTCAGTAACCGGTGCATACTCATAGTCACCCTTGGACCAGTTGAGGAAGTCCGTGGAGTAGCCCGGCTTGCGGAAGGTCGGCGCCACCGCGGTGATATCCAGCGGGTACCAGGAGCTATCGCGGCCCTCGCAGGTCTCGCCCTCCTTGGGCCAGGAGGGATCGCGCTGCAGTTCCTCGGAAGGCTGCATGATTTCATCCTTCTTCGGATCCGCAATCTTTTCCAGACTGGGGCCAGATACGGAGGTGTAGTTGCCCTCGATGGGCTTGGAGTTCGCGCCCGGGGAGCGGGAAGGGATCTCCATGGCCAGGTCCGAAACGGAGCCGTCCGCCTTGATGATGTAGGCAAAGGCATAGCGCTCGGCCGGGCCCTTGCCGCGGATGACGTTGGCACCCGGCATGTTCTCTAGGCGGTCGTCGTTACAACCGACGAACATAGAGATGAAGTCCTTTTCCATCACGCCGTATTCCACGCGGAAGGACTCGCCCGGCTTGAGCGTGATAGGGCCGAAGGTTTCCTTCTCCTGCCAGCCGTTGCTTAGCTTCAATCCGATATCGGACTTGGCCGTGGTGTCCCACCCGGAAGGCATCGTGGCCTTGGAGTTGGCTTCAATCTTGTGGTTGGTGCCCGTTTCTACCGAAGCGGTATAGGGCACTTCTTGGTCAGTGGTGTTCTTGAACTGCAGGGTACCGTCGCTCAAGTAACGGCGGCCGGTTTCGGCAAAGTGCCACTCGGGTGTGGCGTTGTCTTCGCCTGCTGCGCTGCAGCTCTTGTAGAGGTTAGTAATGGGGTAGGCCTGTGGCATGGGCGGAATGTCGGCCGCCTGTGCCGCAGGGGTAATGCAGGCCGCGGCTGCCGCCAGCGGTGCAAGCGCACGCAGTCCCTTAATAAGCACCTGTGTACCGTCCTTATATTTTGTTAAAGAGTAAGGAAAGATTCATAAAATCTGGGTACATCTTAGGAGGCGCTGGGTAGTCCGGCAATAGGTTTGTGCGGGCCTTCAAGGAAAAGTTAGGGGTGTAAAGTAACTTCCTTCCAGCCTTTTGACCTTTCGTTCACAAACTTGTGATTACCCAATATGGAGGGTAGTCGCACGCCGGGGAGGCGGCTTTTGTTCTTAGAACAGGTCCCAGATGGTAATGCCCAAAATGACTGAACCCAGGGCAAAGACAAAGTAATTCCATGGGTCATTCCGGAATTTCTTGTACTCCTTGACCTTGTGAAACATGTACACCGGCAGCAAGAAGATGAGAATTGCATCAAACACGCCGCCCACCAGGTAGATGAGATTGAGAATCGGCGGATTAAACACGGAGACCGCAGTGCCGGTGATGAAAATGAAGACGTAGACAATGGTTAGCAATGTACGTCGGTTGACCCGGTTTGCTGTACGCGGAGCCAGCAGGCCAACCATGTAGGCGGTACCTTCTTCTGCGCCGAGCATTGTTCCAAAGTAGGAGGTCACGATGGCGAAGATGACAATTAATGGGGCCAACACGGCCAGCGCGTGAACTCCGGTGACATTGGCAAAGTAGGACAACACCGGAATGTTTTGCTCGGAAGCCTCCCGCATACCGTCAGCTCCCAGCGCCAAAACGCATGACCAGACAAAGAACATGGTGAAGATGACCAGCAGCGCGGCCGTGTAGAGCTCAATGCGCGAGACTTGCTTTTCGGTGTTCTTGCCGTAAGTGGATTGCATATCCACTGACATTTGCGATAGCGCCGCCATGTGGGAGAAGGAGAAAGCCAGTACGGGGAGAATAAGAACGGCGCCGAGCAAGATATATGGCCAGCTTCCGTCTTTGTAGTCCACGTCCAGGAAGGAATGAAAATCCCACTGGGGGATGAGGTAGATCGACGTTGCCGCAAGCGAAATGATGAGCGGATAAACCAGAATTTGTGCCAACCAGAGCATAGGTTTGCGCCCGATAGCGAAAATGCCGGTGAGAGTGCCCACGCACAGCACTGAAAGAACCCAGCGGTTGATGGAAGGTCCATGGAGCTGGTTAACAATGAAGCTGTCGATGGCATTTGTTACGGAGATGGCATAGATGAATACCGTGGGGATGTTGGCCAGGGAGTACATCAACGCCACGAACAAACCTGTGTTGCGTCCAAGGTACTTGCGCACCAGTTCCAAGATGTCCAGCCCGTAGTCCTGGGTGGGTGCACCGGCGACAATGCGGGCATAAGTGCGGTGGGAGAAATACACCAAAGGGAAAATGATCACCGTGGCGAAGGCGAGCGGCCAGAAGCCAAAGGCTCCTGCCTGTAGCGGCAGGAAGAGGATTCCGGCACCCATCGCGGTGCCAAAAAGCGCAAGAACCCAACTCAGCGCCGTGCCTTCGGACTTCGGTGGTGTGCTCGCAGACTGTGTGGAATCCCCCGGGTCGGTGGTCTGTGCAGTGGTGTCGGCTTTGGACGAAGTCATAAAATACTTTCTAGTAATCGACGGCCTCGCGGACAATTGGGCAGGTCATACAGTGCCCGCCTCCTCGGCCGCGCCCCAGCTCTGCCGAGCCGATCTCCACTACCTCAATGCCGGCAGCCCGCAGCTTCTTGTTGGTGTGTTTGTTGCGGTCATAGGCCACCACCACGCCAGGTTCAATGGCCACGACGTTGTTGGCATCATCCCACTGCTCACGCGCGGCGGTATAAACGTCCCCGCCGGTTTCAATGACCTCGAAGCGTCCAATACCGAGCGCGGTGGCAACGACATCGAGGAAGGAGTCGGTGGGCAGTTCGACGTCGAAAGGCGCCGTGCTTGTGGAGGGATGCAACACGATGGGCCGGATGGTGTCCACAACCTTGGGGTAGGCAGTGACCTTATCGGCATCCAGGAAGGTGAGCACGGTGTCCAAGTGCATCGAGGCGCGGTCAGCGGCCATGGCGGCGATGATGATCTTCTCCGCCGCACCTTCCTCGAAGAGCCGCATGGCCAGCTGGCTCACGCCCTGCCACGTGGTGCGCTCGCCCATGCCGACCAGCACGATGCCCTTACCAATCGGCATGATGTCTCCGCCCTCCAGAGCCGCCAGCCCCGGCTCTTCATCGGTATTGCCGTACCAGAATTGGAAATCTGCCTGCGCAAACCGCGGGTGATAGTTGTAGATAGCCCGGGTCAGCAGCGTTTCCTGGTGGCGTGCCGGCATGCGCATGGGGTTGAGGGAGACCCCACCATAAATCCACGCCGAGTTATCGCGCGCGTACTGCGTGTTGGGCAGAGGGCGCAGCGCAAAAGCGGACGGCCCGTAGACCTCACGCATGGCGTCGATGGTTCCGTGGCCTAAGCCCTTCGGGATTTCGGCGAAGGGCAGCCCGCCGATGAGAAGCTCGGCCAGGCGTGCCGTGGGCATCTCGTTGAACCAGTGGCGCAGCTCGCCACCGATGCCCGCGCCGACGTTCTTATCCAGCAGCTTGTAGTCGAGGATGAAATCCCGCCCGCCTGGGGTATCCAGGGTCTCTTCTAAAAGCTTGTGCATCTCCAGCACCTCGACGCCGTAGCCGCGCAGCTGGGC
The DNA here is from genome assembly GCF_001836065.1 of Corynebacterium sp. HMSC035E02. Lineage (NCBI taxonomy): Bacteria > Bacillati > Actinomycetota > Actinomycetes > Mycobacteriales > Corynebacteriaceae > Corynebacterium > Corynebacterium sp. HMSC035E02. The sequence goes on along the minus strand of NZ_KV827337.1, from coordinate 5,147 downwards.
GACGAACTCCGCATGGTGTTTCTTGGCTTCGTCGACCCAGAGGACGTCGTCGAAAAGCAGCTCGGCGCAATTGTTGGGAGTAAGCCTTTCGTGCGCGAGCCCCGGCGCACACACCATTACTTGGTGAAGCTTGCCGACCTCGGACCAGACGCCCAATGGGGGAGTTGCCATCTGAGTGAACCTTTCTTTGCGTGCGGTGCACCGTGTTAGTCACGTGGTAGTGAGAGGTGGCACCGCAAGAGGTGATTGTGAACTAGGTGACAATTCTAATATAAGTTTGAACTTTTTCAAGCTCCCGCCAGTGAGGAAAAGACCACGTAGACGCAGGTTTTGCGGCTGTGTGCATACTATTATCCGCGTTTATTCACACGGTCCTGGCGTGCGCATGGTGCGGTTTCACGCCACGCTTGCCGACGTCCATCCCTTTACCACTGCGGCAACACCGACGCCGAAGGTCATCGTGCCCCGACCGGAAGTCGGATGAATAAATGCGGAGGGAATGAAAACTCTGCGCGAATAGTAGAAAGGGGAGATTTTCTCATGCCCTCCCACGACCCGTTGCATGAATCCAACCAAAGAGCTTTTGAAGTCTTGTGAAGTTTATGAATTTTGTGAATTCTTTGAAGTTTATGAAGAGCTGTGAAGTTTGAAAGAGGGGGCCGCGCCGCTAGGCAATGGGAAGTGGCGGCGCGGCCCCGGAGTGATAGGGAAGAAGGGTGGAGTCCCAGCCTTCCGTGTAGGGGCATCGTTGACATTACGACTGGGGCTGGACATCGCTGCGAATTATTCGAACGCGCGGATCGAACGTCCAGTCGGGCGAAACGGCAAGCTAGCACGTGCTTGGTTAACAGCATTCATGAGCCACGTACTGTAAACGCATGACTCAGGATGCTTTGAAACCTATATCGCAACTGCCTCGCGGCGAGTTCGCCTTTCCCAGCCCGCTTCGCGACGCCCTCGTCACCGCCATCCTGGACGGCACCAAAACCACTACGTCATCCTTGCTGGTTGAGCACCCGCGCGGCCGCAACCCGCGCGAGGATGTGGGCACCCTAGAGGCCGTCCTCGACTCACACGACAACGTGGTGTGCGTCATCCGCACCACCGAGGTTTACGTGTGCCGGCTTGCGGACGTCAGCGACGAGCACGCCATCGCCGAGGGCGAGGGCTACGCCGATGCCAGTGAATGGCGCGCCGGGCACGAGCAGTTCTGGCGTTCACCCGAGTTCGTTGAGTACATCGGAGAGCTAGATATCAACGATGACACTCAGGTGGTGTGCCAGCGTTTCACCATTGATGGGCGGTATCCGGTTAAGGCATTGGAGCCGTGGAGCTCTTGAGGGAATAGTGGAGATTTACTGCTAAGGACACGAGTCAAGCAGTGCGGAGGTTGTCTTGAGCCGAAACCGCGATGTGTAGCTATCCGCAAATCAAGAAAGATTGATCGAGCGCAGTACCGATTCTCGAAAAGCTCGTGGTGTTGAATCGAGCGACACGCTACGAAAGGAGATGCGGTGTCCATCGAGATTGAAGTCAACGTCGCTTTCGCTAGCTGCGGTTGCATAAAGCATCATTCCAGAGGCATGCGTCCATTCCTCACCACGGTGTTCTTGACTGCGCAAGTAGGCATATAGCTGATACATGTGCTCGTTCTTGAGTGTGAGCGCGTCTGTGAATCGAGAGGTAGCAAAGAGATCGGTGAACTTGGCGTCCACAATAACTAGCTTTCCCTCTGGTGACCGGAGCATGATGTCCGTCAGCATTCCTGGAATAAAAGGTGAAGAACTGTCGGTGTTCCAGGCAAGGCGCTCTGCACCAGAGACGCGCCACCCTAAAGGGGAAAGATGATAGCGAAAAACACCGAGTAGAGCGCGTTCAAATAGAGCACGCAACTGCGGCTGAGTCATTTCGGCTCGAGCAAAAGCGTGCCCCGTCTTGCCTTTGGCAGGAATTGCAAAATCGAGGAGTAGTTGTGCGATATCGAGCACGCTTTGGTCTGCGGGGAGTAGACGCGCGGGAAGTTGAGGAGTGGTTGTTGGTAGAGAGACACCTGCAGCGGCGAGGCGTGAGGCGAGTCGCCGACAGCGCTGGGCGAGCTCGGGCGAGCTCTGGGCGTGCATAAGAACGAACCCTGTTTCGAGTGCTGTGCGTAGAAACTGATTGACCGGACTATCGGTAGTCAGTTCATTGAATCGGCAGGCTACGAGCCCCTTTTCCAAAAGATGTTCGCGGGCTGTTTTCAGCGTATCGATGCGGCCTCGCACGCGTGCTAGGGTGCGTTCCCCAATGGTGAAACCGCGGGTGAGATCGTGGCGCAAGCGCTTTTCGACGCTGTCACACAACATTTCTACCGCAAGTTCTGCAAGTTCAGTGTCGTGTTTATCCACGTCGCCATCGACAATGCTGCCGTGAGTGTAGGCATGTGAGGCATAAAGCTGCAGCAACCACACGCTCCGAATTGGAACGTGTGTCTCCTCATTCCGAATTTCTTTAGCGAAGGACATGGAGAGCGTTTTCCAGCGCAGAACCGTTGTCGAACCAGTACTCGGTCAAAAGAGGCTTAAGCTCCGATTCAATGACGTTGTCGAACCATGACATCGTGGTGGCGTAAGAACTGTCCTTGAGTTCGCGCAGCGGAGTGACAAAACTATGCCCAATCTCGTACGCAGGGCCCAACGTGAAATCATCGGAGATGAGTTCGTTGACAGTGTTGAGACGCTGGGCAATATCGACCAGAGCCGAATCGTCGCATTTGCGATGCTCTATACAGAAGCGACGCCACGCAGCATTGAGTTGAGGGCGCAACGTGATGAAGGCAAAGCGGCGGCGCAGTGCCATGTCGAGCATGGCCAAAGAGCGATCCGCTTGGTTCATTGTGCCGATGATGTAGAGGTTCTTAGGTAAGAAGATCGTCTCTCCGTCGGGCGAGTACAGCGTGGTTAGCGCATTTTCTGGGTTGCGCTTGTCTGCTTCAAGGAGCGTGAGCATGTCACCGAAAATCTGGGCTGGGTTTCCCCGGTTGATCTCTTCGATGACGACCACATGTGGTGTTGTTTCATCCTCGTTGGCTTTGTCTACTGCTTTGAGGAGCGGGCCTTTAGCAAGTGTGAGCTTGCCGTCTCCACTGGGGCGGAAACCTTGGATGAAGTCTTCATATGACATCGAAGGGTGGAACTGAACCGCAGTAGTGGATTCATCGGAATCTGTACCGCACAGGATGTGCGCTAGCTGACGAGCGACCCACGTCTTGCCGGTACCAGGAGGACCTTGAAGAATGAGATTCTTTTTCTCACGTAGCCGATTCATCATGAGTTCAATTTCTTCGCGGGGGATGAAACAGCCCAGCTCAAGAAGATCATCGATGGTGAAACGTTCATCCTCGTCAGGTTCTTCCGCGGCGGTAATGGATTCTCCGGCTTCGGCAGCATTGGCAAAATCCCATGCTTCATAGGACAGTGCATAGAGCGTCGCCGGTTCTATCTCGGAATCCGCGATATAGGCCCGGACCTCATCAATAAAGTCAAGATATTCCTGTCCATTCGTGACAGTGGTTGAAGGGTTGCGTCCGAGCGCAGCTGTGCTTCCAAGGAACCGGCTGTTAACTGAATCCAAGGACAGGAAAACATCTGGAGACGCCATGAAAAGGACCATGGTATATCGGACCATGCCTCTGCTTGCTGTTGCGTTATCGAATGATGACGTGAAGGCAGCCACATTTTCAGCTGAAGGCTGCGAGGAGTAGGCAAGTGCGGCATCAAGAAGTTTCCAGATTCCGTCATAATACCTTCTGTTCCCCACGTCTTCGGGCTTTGCTTCAAAACGTGAGTTGGGGTTATTAATGCGAGGAAGTCCGGAGAAATCCTGCGGAACCGGTGCTTGGAGGTTAAAGGTCTCTTTTATGGCGGAGCATAGAGCGATACGGTTTGGATCGGAGATCTGTCGGGCTAACGTGCCGAGCACCGTGAAGGGATCGATGTCGTTTGCTTCCTCAGCTCCTTGTTCGGTGTACCAGGTCCATAGGTGTTTGAAAAGGGAAGGCCTGTGCGACAGGTTTGCGGCATCTCGCAGTGCGGATAGCAGAGGTCCTCGATCCCCCGAGTAATCGAGGAGCTTGCGTGCGAACTCACCAAAGAAAGGAACCCAGTCGAATGAGGGGGCTTCGCTGTGCTCATCCGAAGAAAGTGCGTCAGGGTCCCCAAGGCCGGCGATCACTGAGTTCAACCTTTCGAAAGCATTGTTGCGCTTGATTTTTAGCAGTGTTTGAAGAGCTCCGAGTGAGTACTTCAGGTCTTCACCAAGGTCGTCTCGGTAAAAATAGTCGGAAGCCCACTCAATAGGCCTGACATGCCGGAACTCCACGGGTGCTTCTGGGCGATATTCATACGGGCCAGATACGTAGCCGTAGTAGATCCGGTTTCTTTCATGCTTACTGGGCATGAGAACGAGATCGCCCATTTGCATTTCGCTCTTAAACCGGTTGAGCTGCCCGGCAAGGTTGCTAATAGTTCCAGCTTTCATTTCAGGATGCTCGGTACGCATTGCCGATTTAATATCCGCTAGTGTCGGTGCGGAATTCGTCAGTGGACCGTAGTCCATGCCGGGAAGCCCTTGATTGCGTTCTAACGCGGCGTGCTCTCGCTCGCCAGCTCGGCCTGTTCTAAGAACCCAGGCAAAGTCCGCGTCCCGACCTGTATCTGAGGATTCATCTTTTTCATCATCCGCGCTTGATGTCTGTTTGGATTTGATGGCCTCATTAGCTCGGCTGCGAGTATGTGCAATTTCTTCTCTACTCAGTGGGTAAGGGTGTGTTTCCACCCATCGAGATCCTTCTTCAGTGATCCTAAAGACGCCGTGACTTATGGTCGTGATGAATCCCAAGTGGCGACCGTTAAAAATCGCCCATCGTGTTCGGTCTTCGGTAACCGATCGGTGCTTAAGCTGGCGTTGCGCCTGGTCAGGAAAATCCTTTTCAGCCAGAGCCTGAACAACTGGGACCAGCTCGCTAGTCGTGGAAGGGCCCCGTGAGTTGAGCGCTTCAAGAACTACGGGAAGAACAGTCGTCCAGTTAAACGGGCTGAGAGGCAGAGACATCGTCACCTAGGTTTGTTACCTAGGTTTGTTATGTCCATGGACTTTTTGGACACGGA
>NZ_KV827336.1:0-12948 GCF_001836065.1 Corynebacterium sp. HMSC035E02 | reverse complement strand
ACACTGCTACCAAATAGCCGGTCGCAACATCCACGAACACGACCGCTTCCATAAGTACGCGCAGCAGGGCCTTCCCTCTCTATACGAAAGAGTGGGAAAAGCTCTACCGTAAGCCACGCAACATTATCGAGGCACGCAACCACAGTCTGAAAAGCCTGGTTGCTATTGGTAAGGGGGGGAGCGGACAAAACGCTATACGCGAAGCGTGGCCGCATTCATGCTCCTTATCGGTCTTGCTGTCGCTGGAACCAATGCCTTGCAGGCAATGAACTACTTGCGCAGGCAAGTTGACGAGGGCCCTGGTCCACGTCCCCCCCTCGGGGCGGGCGCCCGCGTAAAGGCCGGGCACGCGAGGACATGCTGAGCATTGCGGGCGCTAATGCCCCGCCTCAGATTGGCGAAGCCGCATAAGAAGTCACGAGCCTTGCTGGAACTCTCCAGGAGGCCGTGGCCTTGAACCCGTGGTCAGGTGCCGGAAATAGCCCGTGAAGCGGGCAGTGACAGGGCTAATCGAGTCGAAAACCGCCCAAATAGGATATGAAAAATAGCGAACCCCTCGACAATTCTGACGAAACGTCGAGGGGTTCGCTTCTACCTAGCAGTAATGCAAATCAACGCAGGTCAGTTGTGCAAACATGCCTTCGCCTCTAGCTTTTGAAGTTTATGAAGAGCTTTGAGGATTGCCCCCACCTAAATGGTGGAGGTGCTTTCGTCGTTTTAAGGGGGCTACCTCAAGGCAAAATCCCGTAGAAATCCCGCAAACCCCCGAAAACATGCAAACACCGCAAAACATGAAAAGTCCCTGACCTGCACAAACGGAAACACACAGGCCAGGGACAAACCTCAAAACTAGCAGTCGTAGTACATCTCAAATTCCTGCGGAGTCGGACGCAGGCGCACCGGCGCAATCTCGTTCTCGCGCTTGTAGTTGATGTAGGTCTCGATGAGGTCTTCGGAGAAGACATCGCCTTCAGTAAGGAAGTCGTTGTCTTCCTCAAGCGCAGCGATGGAGGCCTCCAGGGAGGTGGGGGCCTGCGGAATGGACGCAGCCTCTGCCGGCGGCAGCTCGTAGAGGTCCTTGTCCACCGGGGCGTGCGGCTCGATGCGGTTCTTGATGCCGTCGAGGCCTGCCATCATCATGGCGGCGAAACCGAAGTAGGGGTTGCCGGACGGGTCCGGCGCACGGAACTCGATGCGCTTGGCCTTCGGGTTGGAGCCGGTAATCGGGATGCGGATGGCAGCCGAGCGGTTGCGCTGCGAGTACACCAGGTTGATCGGTGCCTCAAAGCCCGGAACCAGGCGGTGGTAGGAGTTCAGGGTTGCGTTCGTGAACGCCAGAACCGCCGGTGCGTGGGCCAGGATGCCGCCGATGTAGTAGCGAGCAATGTCAGACAGGCCTGCATAGCCGGCCTCATCGTGGAAGAGCGGCTTGCCATCCTGCCACAGCGACATGTGGGCGTGCATGCCGGAGCCGTTATCGCCGGCCAGCGGCTTAGGCATGAAGGTCACGGTCTTGCCGAACTGCTCCGCGGTGTTCTTGATGATGTACTTGAAGGTCTGAATATCATCCGCCGCGTGCAGCAGGGAGTTGAAGCGGTAGTTGATCTCGTTCTGGCCGCTGCCCACCTCGTGGTGGAAACGCTCGATGACAAAGCCTGCCTTCTGCAGCTGCTCCACCATGGCGTCGCGAACTTCGCCGTGCTTGTCGACGGGCGCCGTAGGGAAGTAGCCGCCCTTCACGCGAGTCTTAAAACCGGTGTTCGGGGTGCCATCGAAGTTGGTCTCGGAACCGCGGTTCCACCAGCCTTCATCGGTATCAACCTCGTAGAAGCCGTGGTTAACGTCGGTGCTGTAGCGCACGGAGTCGAAAATATAGAACTCAGCTTCAGCGCCGAAGTTACAGGTATCCGCGATGCCGGTGGAAGCGAGGTACTCCTCAGCCTTGCGCGCGATGTTGCGCGGGTCGCGGCTAAAGGGCTCCAACGTAAACGGGTCGTGGACGAAGAACTTGATGTTCAGGGTCTTCGCGGTGCGGAAAGGATCCACGAAGGCGGTCTTCGGATCCGGCAGCAGCGTCATATCGGACTCATCGATGGTGGTAAATCCGCGGATGGAAGAACCATCAAAGGCGAGGCCTTCGGCAGCTGCGTCTTCAGTAAATTCCTCGGCCGGAATAGAGAAGTGGTGCTCAGTGCCGGGGACGTCCGTAAACCGGATGTCAACGAACTTGACGTCCTCTTCCTTGATGAATGCGATGACGTCCTGGATTGTCTCAAAGGACACGGTGGTCTCCTGTTGGTTGACGTGTAGTACTCCCGACTAGTTTACAGGTATTGGCTTTGTCGCTGGGGTGTCTGGGGCACGTGGAGGCAAATTTTCTGCTTAGCAGAGACGACGGCTAGATTGGTGGGCATGGCTGATAACAACGATGGCTTTGAGAACGGGCAGTGGCCTGGGCAAACAATGGGCTTGCCCAAGGAGGGCTCAGGTTCCCTGGCTTCTGTAATGCGGCGCACTTTTGGCGTTCTCATTGACTGGCTCTTGGCAATGCTGATAGCCAATCTCCTCGAGCTCTTTACGAATTCGCTCGGTGGCCCGGCATTCTTGGGCTATGCAGTGTGGGTAGTCATGGGCATCGTGTGTGGTTGGCTCTTCGCCCGCACCCCGGGCATGGCGCTGCTGGGCATGGGCGTGGCGCGCCTTGATGAGCCGGGCTCTTCTGTCGGCTTGTGGCGAGCTGCGGTCCGCACGCTGCTGACTGCAGTGCTTTTCCCCGCAGCGATGGTCGATGCCGACGGCCGCGGCCTCCACGATCGCGCCACCGGCACGGCCGTCATCATGGCCTAAGGCTTGTTCTGCGTCAGCCGGTCGTATCCGCCACAGATGCCCCACAAATGGTTCCCCTGAAAAGGTTTGTTTGGGGGCAAACAAACCTTCTTCATAACGCTAGATGGTTTACTTGGGGTCAAGTAAACCATCTGAGTAGAACCATCTGACGAAACCTGGTCACGAAGGCTAGGACGGTTCTAAAGCAACGAAGAATCGCAAGGTAAAGAAGGGGTCCCTTCCGAGAATCTCGGAAGGGACCCCTTCTTGTGTGGAGCGAGGTGGCTTACTTACCGCCCTTGCGCTCCTGCATGCGGCGCATGCGGCGGTTCATGCCCGCCATGTTTTGAGCCTGGCGGGGCATTGGGCCCTTGGGCAGGCCCGGAGTAGTGCCCGGCAGATCATCCATGGCCTCGATGCGGCGAATGTTCTCGTAGGTTTCGTTCTTGTTGTAGTTGCGCGGCAGCTTCATGATGTGGGTGCGCAGCTTGGACACCGGCACTTCGTCCTCACCGCTGCCCACGAAGACCTCGTACACCGGCACACCGCCAGCCAGGCGGTCAACGCGCTTCTTCAAACGGTTGAGGGTAGGGGCGACGCGCTTGCGGTCACCTTCGACGACGAAAATGACGCCGGAGTTACCGATCACGCGGTGAACCAGATCCTGCTGGCGGGTCGCAGCCACGCCATGCTTGACCTTCCACACCACGCCCACGGTGTTGCGCAGCTGCTGCTCCAAAGCCCAGCCGGCGACACCTGGCTGGTCCTCCACCTTCTTGTACATGTCGCGCTCAAGGCGGCGAGTGAACAGGAACATGGCGAGCATCGCGCCAAGGCCCAGGCCGATGATGAGCATGAACCACTGGCCGTTAAAGAGCAGGCCGATAAGGAAGAAGAGCAAGCCCACGCCCAAGAATGCGGCCAGCATGATGGGGATGAGAGCCTTGTCCTGCTTGCGCTGCATGTTGAACGCTTGCCACATCTGTGACCAGTTCTGCTTGCGCTTGGCGCGCTTTGCCGCGCGCTCTTGCTTCTTCGCGTCCTTGAGCGACGCCTTATCGTCCTTAGCCATGTCTCCTACTTTAAGGGCAAGAGGAATAAAAAGAGAAACGCGTTAGCGGATGGTAGCTGCAACAGAGTTGGCCTGTGCGCGGGTCTTAGCCATGCGCGTGGTCACCGGGGTTTCCTCGGAGGGGCCATACTTTTCCAGAAGGGTGGAAGCCTCCTGGGCGGTAGCGCCCTGGGAAGTCTCTGCCAAGTGCTTCAGGTTCTCCGGAAGCTCGAGACCGCGTGCCTCCATGGCCTGCACGTAAAGCCGGCCAGCCCGGTAGGAGGAGCGGACCAGCGGGCCAGACATGACGCCGCCGAAGCCGAGCTCCTTGGCCAACTTGGAGTGCTCCACGAACTCCTCTGGACGCACCCAGCGCTCGATGGGGTGGAAGCGCGGGCCAGGGCGCAGGTACTGGGTGATCGTGATGATGTCGCAGCCTGCCGAGCGCAGGTCGCGCAGTGCTTCCTCGATCTCCTCTGCGGTTTCGCCCATACCCAGGATGAGGTTGGACTTGGTGATAAGTCCAAAGTCGTGGGCCTGGCGGATGACGTCGAGTGAACGCTCATAGCGGAAGGCCGGGCGGATGCGCTTGAAGATGCGCGGTACCGTCTCCAAGTTGTGAGCAAAGACCTCAGGGCGGGCCTCAAAGACCTCCTGGAGCAGGTCCGGCTTACCGGAGAAGTCCGGGGTGAGGTTCTCCACGCCGGTGTGCGGGTTGAGCTCATGAATTTTGCGCACCACCTCGGCGTAGAGCCAGGCGCCCTCGTCAGGCAGATCATCGCGGGTCACACCGGTAATGGTGGTGTAGTTGAGGTCCATCTCCTGGATGTTCTCTGCCACACGACGCGGCTCGTCTCGGTCCAGTTCCTCCGGCTTGCCGGTGGCGATATCGCAGAAATCGCAGCGGCGGGTGCACTTGTCACCGCCGATGAGGAAGGTGGCCTCGCGCGATTCCCAGCACTCATGAATATTGGGGCAGCCAGCCTCCTGACACACGGTGTGCAGGGAAGCACCAGACACGCGAGATTTCATGTCCTCATACCCAGGGCCGGTGCGAACCTGGTTGCGGATCCAACGCGGCTTCTGTTCGATGGGAGACTCCGCATTCTTCTTCTCAATGCGGAGCATCTTGCGTCCTTCAGGCTTAACAGTCACGGAACCTCACTTTAGGTGTTGAACTAGCTCTTTCTATTACAAGCCCTGCGGGTGGCTGCTTTATTCCACCGAGGGTAGCCGCTATTTTTCTTGCGCGGCTTTGCGGGCTTGGCGGGCCTTCTCGTTGGCCACTTTGATGGGATCTGGGGCCGAGGCAAAGGTGTGGTCGGCCACCGTCAGTTCGCCGGAGAGGGCTTTGCGGAGGGCGTCGAGAAGCGGGGCTTCTGCCTCCTCCATGGTCACCTCACGGCCGAGCTCAAGCGACAGCGTTGACACGTCCGCATCGTCGATGCCGCAGGCCACGATGTGCTCGTAGTACTCCAAGGTGTTGGTGCAGTTGAGCGCTAGGCCGTGCATGGTCACGCCGCGGGTCACGCGAATGCCCAACGCACCTAGCTTGCGGTCGCGCTTCGGGGCGGCTGGGTCGGCAGCCTGGGTGGTGGAAGGAACCCACACCCCCGAGCGGCCATCGATGCGCCCAGCGGTGCTCACGCCGAGTTCACGGACAGCTTGGATGATGGCCTCCTCAAGGCGGCGGACGTAATCGACAACGTCAACCGGCTCGGCCAGTTTGATAATGGGGTAGACCACCAACTGGCCCTCGCCGTGCCAGGTGATGCGCCCGCCCCGGTCAACGTCAATGACCGGGAGGCCATTATCGGGCATATCCTCCGGCTGCGTGCGCTTTCCGGCGGTGTAGACGTTGGGGTGCTCCACCACGAGGATGACATCACCCTGTGTGCCCGCCGCCCGCGCCGCCGCGAGCTCGGCCTGCAGATCCCAGGCCTCTTGGTAGCCCATGCGGCCCAAGCGGCGGATCTCCAGTGGTTCGTCGGAAGCGCGGATGGAGCGATCAGCGGGAAAGAAAGGTTCGCGGGGAGCAGTCATGAACCCAATCCTAAACCCCGCGAAGATTCAGCCAGAAAGGGGCTGAGTGTGCGCTGCTCAAGCGCTTTTTTAATCGACGCCGTTGGCGGAAGCGTACTCGTCGGCGGTCATCAGCTCGCCGACCTCGGTGACCTCGACCTCGAAGAGCCAGCCCTCACCGAAGGGATCGTTGTTGATGACTGCATAGTCATCGTGCACGTCCTCGTTGACGGCGGTCACGGTGCCGGTGACCGGGGAGTAGAGGTCAGACACGGACTTGGTGGACTCCACCTCGCCGCAGGTCTCGCCGTGCTCGACGGTGTCACCCACGGCCGGCAGCTCAGCGAAGACGACCTCACCCAGGCGGTCAGCGGCCACGGAGGTGATGCCAATACGGACGGTAGAACCAACGACGGAGTCAGCGGTGGCGTTGATCCACTCGTGGTCCTCGGAGTAGGAGAAATCGGAAGGAAGGTTAGCCATGAGAAGGGGTGTCCTTTCGGTAGTTGACTTCAGTAGTGGAGTTTACTTATCGCGCTTGTAGAAGGGCAGCGCGGACACTTCGAAGGGGTAGCGCTTGCCGCGGATGTCTACCTCGACGGCCGCACCCGGCTCGAGGCCAGCTGCGGTATCGATGAGCGCGAGCGCTACTGGGTGTCCCAGGGTGGGGGAGGGCTGGCCGGAGGTCACCATGCCCACCTTGTTCTCACCCACGTAGACCTCGGAACCGGCGCGCGCGGCGCGGCGCTGGGAGGAGACCAGTCCGGTGATAACGGCCTGCGGGCCTTCCTCGGCGCGCTGGCGCAGCACCTCAGCGCCCACAAAGTCCTGCTCCTTCTTGGCAAAGGCGCGGGACATTCCGGCTTCCACCGGAGTGATATCGCGGGTGAGCTCGTTGCCGTAAAGCGGCATGCCTGCCTCCAAGCGCAACGAGTCGCGTGCTGCCAAGCCGCAGGGCTTGATGCCGTATTCCTCGCCGGCCTTGAGCAGCTCTTCCCACAGCTCCGGGGCATCGGAGTTGTAGACGATGAGCTCGAAGCCATCCTCACCGGTGTAGCCGGTGCGGCAGATAAACGCGTACTTGCGGGCCACCTTGCCGGTCATCGCGGCATAGTAGGGCAGGTCCATGACAGCCTGCTGCTTGGTGTCCTCCACCAGCGGGACAAGGATCTCCAGCGCCTTTGGGCCCTGGACGGCGATCATCGCCACATCGCGGGACTCGTTCTTCAGGTCCACATCGAAGCCCTCGGCGCGCTCGTTGAGCGCTTCCCACACGGTGTCGGCGTTGCCAGCATTGGGCACGACGAGGAACTTGGTCTCCTCCAAGCGGTAGGTGATGAGGTCATCGATGATGCCGCCATCCTCCGCGCAGATCATGGAGTACTTCGCCTTGCCCTCCTTAAGCGTGGTGAGGTTGGAGATGAAGCAATAGGAGAGGAACTCGGCGGCGTCCGGGCCGTTGACCCAGACTTCACCCATGTGGGAGAGATCGAAGAGGCCTGCGGCATTACGTACCGCGCGGTGCTCCTCGAGCTCGTTGTCATACTTCAGCGGCATCTCCCACGGTCCGAAGGGGGTGAAGGTGGCGCCGAGTTTCTCGTGCTCAGCATGCAGCGGGGAGTGCAGGTAGTCAGTCATTGATTAAACCTCCTGGTTGTCGTCGGAGTAGTCAAAAGCCTCTGGCGGCGGGCAGGTGCACACCAGGTTGCGGTCACCGTAAGCCTCGTCGATGCGGCGCACCGGCGGGAAGTACTTGTTAGCGCGCAGGGAGGTCACCGGGTAGGCGGCCTGTTGGCGGCTAAAGGCAAAGTTCCACTCGTCGGCGGCGACGGATTCGGCGTTGAACGGTGCGTGGTGGATGACGGAGTCCTCGTAGGCCACCTTGCCGTCGATGATCTCCTGGATCTCGGCGCGGATGGAGCGCATGGCTTCGATGAAGCGGTCCAGCTCACCCAGGTCCTCGGACTCGGTGGGCTCCACCATGAGGGTGCCGGCCACCGGGAAGGACAGGGTCGGCGCGTGGAAGCCGTAGTCCACGAGGCGCTTGGCTACATCGGCGGCGGTGACGCCGGAGGCGTCGGTCAGCTCGCGCAGGTCAAAGATGCATTCATGCGCCACCAGGCCGGCATTACCCGTGTAGAGAACGGGGAAGGAATCCTTCAGGCTCTGCGCCAGGTAGTTCGCGCCGAGGATGGCATGGCTCGTGGCCTCCGTGAGCCCTTGCGAGCCCACCATGGCCAGATAAGACCAGGAAATTGGCAGCACGCCGGCCGAGCCGTAGCGCGATGCTGTGGACGGCACGCCGGTGCCCTCCACAGCCGGCTGCGCAGGATCCAGCTGGGGATCGTTGGCATCCGTCGGCAGGAAAGGTACCAAGTGCTTGGCGACGCCCACCGGGCCCACGCCCGGGCCACCTCCGCCGTGCGGGATGGTGAAAGTCTTGTGCAGGTTGAGGTGGGAGACATCGCCACCGAAAGCACCCGGACGGGCCCAACCGGCCAGCGCGTTCATGTTCGCGCCGTCGATGTAGACCTGGCCGCCGGCTGCGTGGACCTTGTCGCAGACCTCGCGTACTTCCGGGTCGAAGACGCCGTGGGTGGAGGGGTAGGTAATCATGATGCCGGCGACGTGCTCGCCGTGCTGCTCGAGCTTGGCGTCGAGGTCGGCGACGTCAATGGAGCCATCGTCAGCGGTCTTGATCACGACGACGCGCAGGTTCGCCAGGGTCGCCGAGGCCGCGTTGGTGCCGTGCGCGGAGGCCGGAATGAGGATGACATCGCGGCCGTGGTCGCCGTTGGCAACGTGATAGCGACGAATGGCCAGCAGGCCGGCCAGCTCACCCTGGGAACCGGCGTTGGGCTGGATCGAAACCTGGGCGTAGCCGGTGATATCGGCGAGCCAGGACTCGAGCTCGTCGATCAGCGCGCGCCAACCAGCGGTGGTCTCCTCCGGGGCATACGGGTGGATGCCCGCGAACTCCGGCCAGGAGATGGGCTCCATGGCAGAGGTGGGGTTGAGCTTCATCGTGCACGAGCCCAGCGGGATCATGGTGCGGTCGAGTGCTAAGTCCTTATCCGCCAGGGTGCGCAGGTAGCGCAGCATCTGGGTCTCGGAGTGAAGGGAGTTGAAGATCTCGTGCTGCAGCGGCTCCTCGGAACGCTGGACGGAGGACGGAATCTCGAAGGAGCCAGACGCGGCTGGCTCGGAGTTAGTGGAGGCCTCGGCGCCGAAGGCAGCGGCAAGGGTGTTGACGTCCTCGCTGGTAGCGGACTCGCCGAAGGAGACCGAGACCTTGTCGGAGCCGATGGCGCGCACCAGGTAGCCCTGCTCCTGCAGCTGGGCCTTGACGGCGGCCGCATCCACGCCGGTGACGGTCACGGTGTCAAAGAAGTCGCGGGAGACAATCTCCTTGCCCGCGCCGGTGACTGCTGCAGCAAAAGCAGAAGCGCGGTTATGCACGCGCTGCGCAATCTCCTTCAGCCCCTTCGGGCCGTGGTAGACCGCGTACATCGAGGCCACGTTGGCCAGGAGGGCCTGGGCAGTACAGATATTGGAGGTGGCGCGCTCGCGGCGGATGTGCTGCTCGCGGGTTTGCAGCGCCAGACGATAAGCGGGGCGGCCGGCGGCGTCCTTGGACACGCCCACGATGCGGCCCGGAAGCTGGCGCTTGAGCTTATCCGTGACGGACATGAAGGCCGCGTGCGGGCCGCCGAAGAAGAGCGGGACGCCGAAGCGCTGCGAGGAGCCAAGGACGATGTCTGCGCCCATCGAACCAGGTGCCTCCAGAAGGAGCAGCGACAGCGGGTCGGCCACGACGGCGGCCAGGGCGCCGCGGGTGTGCAGCTCCTCGATGGCGGCGCGCGGGTCGACGATATCGCCCCCGGTTCCGGTGTAGGCCAGAACTGCACCGACGAGGTCTTCGCCGACGATGCCATCGCGGACATCAGCGATCTCGACCTCGAGCTCGATGGCGCGGGCGCGCTCGGCGGCCACGGTCAGGACCTGCGGGTGCAGGCGAGAGTCCAACAGCACGCGGCGGCCCTTCTTCACCGCGCGGGCCATCAGGCCGACGGCTTCGGCGGTGGCAGAGGCTTCGTCGAGAAGCGAGGCGTTCGCGATGGGAAGGCCGGTCAGGGACTCGATCATGGTCTGGAAGTTCAGCAGTGCCTCGAGGCGGCCCTGCGAGATCTCCGGCTGGTAGGGCGTGTAGGCGGTGTACCATCCGGCATCCTCCAGCAGCCCGCGGCGAATGACCGCCGGGGTGAGGGTATCGGAGTAACCCTGGCCATAGAAGGACTTCAGCACGACGTTCTGGGAGGCGTACTCGCGCAGCTTCGCCTGCGCCTCATCTTCGCTCAAAGCCTCCGGGAGGTTGAGCGCCTCGGTGGCGCGGATGGAGGCTGGCAGGGCGGCATCGACCAGCGCATCGACGCTGTCGTAGCCCAGAGCCTTGAGCATCGTTTCACGCTCGGCTGCATCCGGGCCGAGATGACGAGAGATGAAATCCATATAGTGAATCTCCTTCGTGGCGTTAGTTTGTGTGACCTAAACTGCTCCAAGTATAAAGCGTATGCCATGACATTAACCCCGGTTACCCCTGATTCGGAGATGTAGCGTCACGGCAGTCAGCGCCGCGACTGCGAACCCGATGATGAAGGCGGTGGAATACCCCGTGACAGGGCCCAAAAGCGAGAGGATGAACGGGGCAAAGAAGCCGAGGTAGGTCAGCGAATAAAACACCCCCGTTGCCGCGCCGAGTTCCGCTGGGTGGGCAATGGCTTGAGTTTCTGCGAGCCCGCTGAGCATGCCAATTCCATAGGAGCTGCCCATGATGATGGCCGCGAGGGGCAGGAGGAATACCGCCCAGCCGTGGTGTGCCGCCGCGACGACGATGAGACACAGGACCATGCCTATCGCGGCCAGCACCATGCCGTGGAACGCGGTTACGCGGATGCGGCCCGCTAGCTGCTGGATTACCACGCCGCTTCCCATGGTGAGTAGCGCACAGAGCCCGGCAATGAGAATGGGGTGGCGCAGGTGCTCACTGAGCTGTGAGGGGAGGAAGACGAAGGCAGTGGTGGCGGAGCCAAAGACCCACGGGGCATAGGCCACGACCGGTAGGTAGCGGGGAGTAATCAGGCTGGTGGGGATTAAGGAACGGCGCCGTGGCTGTGAATGAGGCTGTGGCTGTTCGGTGCGCTCTTCGGGCACCGTCCACACGAGTGGGACCACGATGAGTGCTAGGCCGATATGCAATAGATAAGGCAGGACGGTGGGCCATGGGAGGAACTCTGCGGCGATACCGGCAACGCCAGGTGCCAACGCGAAGCCAGCCGAAAGAGCAATGGAGGAACGCTTCGCACCAACGCTGAGGTGGGTGCTGAGCTCCTTGATCCAGGCAGCGCCGGAAGACATGGCCAGTCCCACCGCAGCCCCGGCACACAGGCGTCCGACCAGCAAGGGGAGGAAGGCGCCGCCTGCGCCACTGAGGAAGACCAGTGAACCCGCAGTGGTGGAGAGGACGGCTGGGCGCATGACAGCGCGGCGTCCCAGCGAATCCGAGAGCGGACCGCCAATGAAAAGTGCCACCATGATGCCGAGGGCGTAAATGCCAAAGAGGAAGGTCGTCTGCAGAACCCCCAAATCGGTGGTGACTTGGTAGACCACGACCATGGGGGCGAAAAGATTAGCGCCGCACGCGACGAGAAACATGCCGAGAGCGACGCGGAACCATTTCTGAGAAACCATGCTGCACAGTCTAGTGTGCTGAGTCACAGAGGTTAGGTCTTGGTGGCAAGACGGTTAAAGAAAACGCGCCTATCTGCCAAACTTAGCGCCGATCTCTGAAAACCGGGCAATAGTTTTGGCAGATAGGGCAGTTGCGGCGCCACTGAGCGATGTCACCGAGCTGTGTTTGCGGGGGTGGAGGAAAGCCGGGTGGAAAACGACGAAGCTCCCCCGCCGCAGTGGCAGGGGAGCAGTCTCTTAAGACTTGGAGTCTTGTTAAGCCTTAGAGGTCAAGGTCGGCTTCGAAATCTGCGGTTTCGAGGCGGTCCTTGATGGTCGTGATGAAGCGGCCAGCGTCGGCACCATCGACCACCTGGTGGTCGTAGGTGAACGGCAGGTAGCACATCTGGCGGATGGCGATGGCGTCCTGACCGTCCTCGGTCACGACGACCGCGCGCTTGGTAATAGCGGCGGTGCCCAGGATGCCAGCCTGCGGCGGAACCAGAATCGGGGTATCCAGCAGGGCGCCCTCGGAGCCGATGTTGGTCACGGTGAAGGTTGCACCGGTCAGATCGTTTGGCTTGAGCTTGTTGTTGCGGGCCTTATCAGCCAGCTCGGCGATCTTCTGGGCAATCTCCGGCAGCGTTAGCTCCTGGGCCTTGTGGATGACCGGGGTCAGCAGGCCGCGCGGAGTATCCACGGCGATGGCCACGTTGACGTCAGCGTGGTAGGTCATCTCCTTGGTCTCCGGGTTGTAGGACGCGTTGACGTTCGGGTGGGAGACCAGTGCCTCAACGGTGGCCTTCACGATGAACGGCAGGAAGGAGAGGTTGGCCTCGTACTTGTCGATGAACGCCTGCTTGGACTGCTTGCGCATATCCCAGATGGCGGTCATATCGACTTCCTGGACGTGGGTCAGCTGAGCGGAAATCTGGAGGGCCTCAACCATCTTGGTCGCCGTGATCTCGCGGATACGGTTGACCTTCTGGGTGGTGCCGATGAGCTCCTGCTTCTCCGGATCTACAGACTTGGTGGACCAGCGAGCGCGCGGGTTGCTGGAGGAGGCGCTAGCGGAGGAAGCCGGTGCCTCACCTTCGCCGGCGGCGGCCAGGACGTCCTGCTTGCGGATGCGGCCACCGACGCCAGTGCCGGAGACGGTGGAGAGGTCTACGCCGTGCTTCTCAGCCAGCTTGCGCACCAGCGGGGTGACATACGGGACGTTATCGCCGTTGTTGACCTTCGTGGAGGTCTCAGAAGTCTTCGGCTCGGAGGACTGGGAAGCAGCAGGCTTCTCCTCTGCCTTCGGCTCTTCCTTCTTCTCT
>NZ_KV827335.1:0-619 GCF_001836065.1 Corynebacterium sp. HMSC035E02 | reverse complement strand
AACGTCACTCTTGACACTGTTACCTGTTGGTTTTCGTCGGTGGGGAGGAATTTTTCCGCACTAAGTGGGTAGTGCCGGGGGTGTTCAGTAGTCTGATTTTTGTGAGTCCTTATATTCGCACTGTCAAGACCGCTTCTGGGGCGATGGCGGTGCAGGTGGTGTTCTCTGAACGCAAAGGTGCGAAAAGGATGAAGCATATCGGTTCAGCGCATTCAGAGTCTGAGCTTGCGCTTTTGCGGGCTGAAGCTCAACGCATCGTCGATGGTGACCAACTCGCATTGGACTTCGGCGAGGTTAGACACATCCCTCCGGCAACAGGCAGCGTTTCCAACCCGCTGCCTGTAGTCGGTCAGCGGGCCGGATACTTGCTGGACTGTATTGATGCGTGTTTCAACGAGTTAGGTCTTGCTGCAGCAAGCGGTGATGATCCGGTGTTTCGCGATCTGGTGCGCGCTCGGTTGATTAATCCTGGCTCAAAGTTTGATTCGATCGAAACCCTTGCTGAAGTTGGGGTGACAAGCGCAAGCTATCGCACCATCCAGAGGCGTCTTTCCTCCTTCGCTACCGAATCGTTCGGGGAGATACTAACTCAAGCGTTGGCCCATCATGCAGGTATTGG
>NZ_KV827334.1:0-348 GCF_001836065.1 Corynebacterium sp. HMSC035E02 | reverse complement strand
TCCTCTGCCTTCGGCTCTTCCTTCTTCTCTTCGGCCTTGGGCTCTTCCTTCTTTTCCTCTTCCTTGGCGGCAGGCTTTTCGGAGGCTGCGGCGGAGCCATCGCCGACGCGGGCGATGACGGCGCCGACGTCGACGGTGTCGTCTTCCTCGGCGAGGATTTCAATGAGGGTGCCGGCGACCGGGGACGGGATTTCGGTGTCGACCTTGTCGGTGGAGACCTCGAGCAACGGTTCGTCGACCTCGACGGTGTCGCCGACGGACTTCAGCCACTGGGTGATGGTGCCCTCGGTGACGGACTCACCAAGCTCCGGCATTTCCACGTCGGTGGCATCACCAGAAGCGGCCGGC
>NZ_KV827333.1:0-167376 GCF_001836065.1 Corynebacterium sp. HMSC035E02 | reverse complement strand
GAGCCGACTGAGCCGACCGAGCCGACTGAGACTCCGGATGACGGTGACGGTAGGGACAAGGACGACAACGATGGCAGCTCGAAGAAGTCTGACCTGCCGTGGTGGCTGCTGCTCATCCCGGGTCTGGGCCTCATCAAGCTCATCATCGATGGTGGCAACGGCGGTGACGGTGGACATGATGGTGGCCATGATGGCGACCACAACACTGAGGTCATCGAGGAAGGCGGCCGTGGCAACAACCACGGTGAGCCGACCGAGGAGACCGGTGACAACACCGGCCGCGATGACCGCGAGGTCACTGTCCTGGACGCAACTCCGCCGGAGGACTCCGGTCAGCCGCTGCCGTCCAATGCAGAGCGCGTGGAGATCAAGCACGTACCTTCCGGTGCGACGAAGCTTGACCCGGGCATGAAGGACTTCATCAAGTAGTCCAGACCGCAACACCATCCCAGCCCTCACGGGTTGGGGTTGGTAGGGGCAGAGAACAATGAGGACAATCCCCTCCAGGGCATAAACGCTGGAGGGGATTCGTCGTCTGATTTTTAGTCTATTGTTTAGAACGAATAACTAGAGCCAATATTTTTATAAGCTAAATCTCAGAAGTTAGAACGTAGAAGTTAGGAGCGAGGAATAGAAAATGACTGATGATGGCGAAAAGAACGGTATCCCGGAGTATCCCGGTGAGTCCTCTGCACCTGAACACCCCGCCAGCGAAGCGCAGCCGGTAGGCGATGAGAAGAAGAGCAACAAGAAGCTGCTCATCGGTATTGCAGCGCTCATCGCGATTATCTTGGTTGTTGTACAGCTAGTGCTCTATGCGGGCCGCAGTGAGGACGATTCCGCGGAGACGAATGCGGCTGAGGAACAGACGTCAACCTCGCAGAGCGTTGAAGCTGAAGCGCCGACAACGAACAATGACCCCTTCGTGGATGACTCGGGTGAACAGGAACACGAGGTAGAACCGGCGCCGGGTGAGTTTCGGGGCTTTGGCGCGATGTCCTTAGGCATTAACGATGAGTTCGCGGCCGTGGACCCGATTCAGGTCACTGATACCGGCATGCTGATTCCCCCGCACGATGTACAGCGCTTGGGCTGGTACTCCGCGTCGGCAGTGCCGGGCGAGGCTGGTCCGGTGGGCTCCAGTGTTATTACCGGCCACATCAACTACCAAGGTCAGGGCACGGGCTTCGCAGAGAAGTTCACCACCATGGAGTTGGGCCAGGAATTTACCGTCTTCATCGATGGTGAGGAGCGCCGATTCCGCGTGACCGAGGCGCCGTACCGCCTGCAGAAGGGCGCGGGTTTCCCGGACGTGGTCAATGACACGCAGGGAGACAACCGCTTGGTCCTCATTACCTGTGGCGGCAAGTTTGTGGGTGGTCAGCTCGGCTACGAAGACAACATCATCACCGTGGCGGAGCCGGTGGCACCGGTGGAGGGTGCTGAGGCGCCGGTAGATGGTGGCGTCGAGGAGGGTGCTGAGGCACCGGCGGCTTAAGCCGTCGCAGCGGCCTAAGCAGGTGTACTGCTTACGCCGCAGACTGTTTAGGCGGAGGCCTCCTGCAGGCGGGCAATATGCAGCGTCAGGTAGGAGATCTCATCGGGGGTTAGGGCGCTGTCGAGGCGCAGCTCAATAAGGTTGGCCACCATCTGGGCGGTCTCGACGGCATCGGGGTAGCGCGCGGAGATGGCAGTGGCTACTTGGCGGTCGTCAGAGTCGAGCTGCTGGTGCTCCGCCATGCGCACAAACAGGTAGCGCAGGTGCGTGATGAAGCGGGCGACGGAGATGTCCTCGCTGTTGAGTTCCGTGCCGTTGTGGGAGCCGATGACGGCCAGGATCTGCTGAATCAGCCCCGTCATGCGGTAGGTGCCGGAAAGGTCTCCGACCGCGAAGCCGGCGTTGACCAGATGCAGGGTAATGGCCACGGCTTCGTCGGCAGCCAGTGGTGTGTGTAGGCCACTGTTGATGGCGGTGAGGAGCCGCTGCGCGAGGCTAAAGTCCTCGGCGTAGAGGTGGCGGACCTCAGCCTCGAGGGGATAAGACACCGTGTTGCCGCGGCTGACCGCGCCGTGGATGTGGTCCGCAATTGCCACGACCAGCGTGAGCTTGCTGCGTAGTGCCTCAGACATGTCCACGGAGTGCATGGCGTCGATGATCAGTTGCACGTACTCGCCGGGGATGCCGGCGATCATGGCGGCTAGGTGATCCGGGTCGCGGCCGGAGTCAGGAACGAAGACCTTCACCACCTTGGTCGGGTCAACCTCAGTGCCCGGCTTTGCCTGGAAGCCGATGCCGCGGCCGGTGACAATGACGTCCTCCGCGCCGCGTCGTGCGAGCACGACGTTGTTATTGAACACTCGCAACAGTTGCACAAGGCACCTTTCTGGTTGAGGGTAAAACGACTAAAGCCGGCCACGATGGTGGATACATCGAGCCAGCTTAGTCAGGGTGCGTTAAACGGGGGCCAAAGGTTCCCTCGTGGGTGCTTTAGCGGGTCGTGGTGATGACCGTGTCGCCGGCGGAGGCGTGGTTGAGGCCAGCCGGGGTGACGGCGGCCAGTGCCTTGGTGTTGGTTACGGCCAGGACGATGGTGGTGTCGTAGCCAGCTTCCTTGACCTTGTCGAAGTCAACGGTGGCCAGCAGCTCACCCTGCTTGACGGTGTCGCCCTTCTTGACGGCCGGAGCGAAACCTTCGCCCTTCATCTTCACGGTGTTGATGCCGATGTGGACGAGGACCTCCACGCCATCCTCAGTCTTGATGCCGTAGGCGTGGCCGGACTTCATAGCACTGACAATCGTGCCGCTGACCGGGGAGTAGACGTCGTTGTCCTCAGGGACGATACCGACGCCATCGCCAAGCGTTCCGGCGGAGAAGACTGGGTCATCGATTTCTGCCATCGGGACGACCTTGCCGGCGGCCGGCGAGGCGATGTCGGTGGTGGTGCCAGCGGCGGGCTCAGCAGCCTGGGCCGGTGCGTCTGCCTTGGTGGCGGTTGCGGTGGCAGCGCCAGCGCCAGCACCGGCGCCGGCAGTAGCGGTGCCTGCGGTGGTTGCGGGGGCGTCGGCAAGCGCGGCGTTGTTGGCGTTGTCGAGCTCGGCCTTCTCGGCGGCCTCGCGGGCGGCCTTGGCCTCAGCGCGCTCCTCCGGGGTGCGGTAGTCGGTGAAAAGGATGAGCAGGAAGGCCACGAAGAAAGCCACTGCGATGGAAATGGCGTACTTGGCCATCGGGGTGAAGACCGGGATGGTCAGCAGTGAGGTGAAGACGAAGGCATTCGTCGTGATGCCGTTGGAGCCCAGGGTCAGCAGGGCCACGGTCAGGCCACCGGCGAAGCAGCCCACCAGCATGCGCGGGTAGATGCGCTTGTAGCGCAGGTGGATACCGTAAAGGGAAGGCTCGGAAATACCGCCCAGCAGGCCAGCCAGAAGTGCAGAGCCGGAGGTCTGGCGCATTACGGTGTCGCGGTCACGGATGGACAGGGCCAGCACACCGGCGGTAGCGCCGAAGCAGGCAAAGTTCCATGCGCCCATCGGGCCCTGGATGAAGTCGTAGCCCAAGGTCTGGATGTTGACCAGCATGAGGGCGTTGAGCGGCCAGTGCAGACCCAGCGGGACCAGGAACGGGTAGAGCATCGGGATGGCCAGAGCGAAGACGAACGGTGCGTTGTCATTGAGCCAGGACAGGCCAGCGCCAATGCCGTTACCGGCCCATACACCGAAGGGTCCAATGATGAAGGCCGTTAGCGGGATGAGGAAAATCAGGGTCAGGAAGGGAACGAAGACCATGTGGACTGCGGACGGGATGAGCTTCTGGAAACCCTTGTAGAAGAGCGCTGCGACGGCGGCCATGATGAGCGGGACGAAGACATTTCCGCCGTAGTCCTGCAGCTGCATTGGCAGGCCGAAGATATCGATGGAGCACTGCTCAGCAGACAGCGTCTCGTTGGTCACGCATTGGACGGCTGGGTTGTCGGCGAGGCCGGTGAACTCCGGGGTGAACATCGCGAACATGACCGCAGCGGGGACCCAGGGGTCGATGCGCAGCTTCTTGCCGGCGTTATAGGCCACCATGACGGGCAGGAAGAAGAAGACGGAACGCCACATGGCGTCGACGAAAAGCCAGGATGCTGGCTTATCCTCAGCGCGGAAGTCGACGATGCCTAGCGCATCCAGCACTGCGGCGAAGGCAATAACCAGGGAGGCGCCCAGCAGCACGCCCAGGATGGGGCGGAAGGAATCCGAGAGGTACTCGAAGAAGGTATCCATCCACGGCAGTTTGCCCTTAGCCTTGGAACGGGCAGCAGCCTTGACATCGTCATTGGAGCGGCCGGTAGACGCGCCGGCGTTCTTCATCTGGGGGAGAGCGTTGATCTCGTCATAGACCGTGGCCACGTCGCCGCCGATGACGACCTGGTAGTTGCGCCCGCCTTGGGGCACAGCGCCCATGACCTTGGGGATAGATTCGAGTGCTTCCTTATCGGCTTTGGAGGCATCAGCCAGCTCGAAGCGCAAGCGCGTGGCACAGTGCGTGAAAGAGGTGATGTTCTCCGCTCCGCCGATGCCATCCAAGATGGCTTCGGCTGCCGAGCGAGTCTCTGTCGACATGAGAATCCTTTCGAGAGTAGGCAGGCACTGTGGCTAAAAACCACAAAAGACCTAGGCCTCAATGGTTCATAGCGAACCATCCCCACACGGCTAAGAGCGGGGAGCCTAGGTCTTGCCCGAAGTAACAATCCTGGTTAGGACCCTACTCCGAAGTGGTCACGAGGGGCAAGTTTCTGTGGGATACCGCACTCTATGGCGGTGTGGGGAGTTGTTGGCCTGCAACGTTGGGATATGAAGCCTCGCTTTGGCGGCGCGAAGGGGTGCGTTCCCGTACTGTGAAAGTGTCGTAGTGTCACTGTGTGCCCAGTTTGTGAGCCCGGGTACACGCTTTCTAAGCAGAGAAAGGTTTCTCATGACCGCCAAGTCCTCACGGAATTCCGCCTTTATTAGCGTCATCGGGCGCGGCTTCGACGGTTTGGACGTTGCTGCTGTGGCTCAGGAACTGGGGGCCACCTTCGCCCAGGTCGATGACCTGGGTACCACGCTCAGCGAGGTCCTGGAAAATGCCCCCGCGGGCAACCTGGTCCTTCAGGGCACAGGCGTTATGGATTTTGATGCCAAGGCCGCGGCCGCCCTGGGCCTGCCCTTTGTCCTGATTTCTAACGCGCCCGCCCGCGCGGAGGAGTTGGCGCTGGGCCACGCGCGCTCTGTGGGCGCTACGGTGGTCGGCGCGTTGACCGATGTTTCCTCGGTTCCCGGTGCGATTTCTTCCCTGGAGGAGATCGAGCCCTATATGTCCGCTGAGCTCTTCCAGAAGCAGCTGCTGGACCAGGCCCGCGAGGTCGGAGCGCACATTGTTTTGCCGGAGGGCGAGGATGACCGCATCCTTCAGGCTGCGGGTGAGCTCATCAAGGGCAAGGTGGCGAAGCTGACGATTCTGGGTGACGGGAACGTCGAGAAGCGCGCCCAGGAGCTCGGGATCGACCTGTCTGGTGTGGAAATCATCAACCACCTGGAATCCCCACTGGTGGAGGAGTTCGCCGCGGACTTCGCTGAGCTGCGCAAGAAGAAGGGCGTGACGCTGGAGCAGGCGCGCGAGATCATGCAGGACGTGTCCTACTTCGCCACGATGATGGTGCACAAGGGCTTGGCTGATGGCATGGTCTCCGGCGCGGCGCACACCACGGCGCACACCATTAAGCCTTCCTTCCAGATCATTAAGACCAAGCCGGAGGCTTCCGTGGTTTCCTCCATCTTCCTCATGGTGATGCCGGGCCGCTTGTGGGCCTTCGGCGACTGCGCGGTGAACCCGAACCCGACACCGGAGCAGCTCGGCGAGATCGCTATTGTCTCCGCGCAGACCGCCAAGCAGTTTGGCCTGGACCCGCGCGTGGCGTTGCTGTCCTATTCCACGGGTACTTCGGGCGCTGGCCCGGACGTGGAGAAGGTGGCGCAGGCCGTTGAGGTAGCTCGCGGTATCGATTCTTCCGTGGCGGTGGATGGTCCGCTGCAGTTCGACGCTGCCTGTGACCCAGGCGTGGCCGCCAAGAAGGCGCCTGACTCTGATGTTGCGGGTAAGGCTACGGTCTTTGTCTTCCCGGACTTGGAGGCCGGCAACATTGGCTACAAGACGGCGCAGCGCACCGGTGGTGCATTGGCGGTGGGCCCGATTCTGCAGGGCCTGAACAAGCCGGTCAATGATCTCTCGCGTGGCGCGACCGTTCCGGACATCATCAACACGGTGGCTATCACCGCGATCCAGGCAGGGGTGAAATAGATGGCGTATGTACTCGTTCTCAACTCGGGTTCCTCCTCGGTTAAGTTCCAGCTGGTGGACCCGGAAAGCTCGGCCACCGATACCCCGCTGGTTTCCGGTTTGGTGGAGCAGGTCGGTGAGCCGCAGGGTGCTGTGACCGTGAAAACGGGCGGTGAGGAATTCAAGGAAGAGCTGGAGATTCCCACCCACTCCTTCGGGTTGGACCGCGCGTTTAGCATCATGCATGAGCACGGCGTGGGCCCGACGGATGTGGAGGTCATCGCCGTGGGCCACCGCGTGGTGCACGGTGGACGCCTGTTCAGCGAGCCGCAGCTCATCGTGGACCAGATCGAGTCCATGATCGAGGACCTCATCCCGCTCGCGCCGCTGCACAACCCGGCGAACCTGGACGGCATCCGCGTGGCGCGCAAGCTCCTGCCGGAGATCCCGCACGTGGCGGTCTTCGATACGGCCTTCTTCAACCACATGCCGCCGGCGGCCGCACTGTACGCCATCAACAACGATGTGGCCTCGCAGTATGACATCCGCCGTTACGGTTTCCACGGAACCTCCCACGAGTTTGTCTCGCAGCAGGTGCCGAAGCTGCTGGACATGGACCCGGGGCACGTTCATCAGATCACGCTGCACTTGGGCAACGGTGCTTCGGCGGCGGCGATTCGCAACGGCCGCCCGATTGATACCTCGATGGGCCTGACCCCGTTGGCAGGTTTGGCCATGGGCACGCGCTCGGGCGATATTGACCCGGGTATCATCTTCCACCTCTCGCGTGAGGCAGGGATGTCCATCGATGAGATTGATGACTTGCTGAACAAGCGCTCCGGTGTGAAGGGCATTGCGGGTGTGAACGATTTCCGCGTGCTGCGCGAGCGCATTAACAACGAGGACCAGGACGCCTGGCTGGCCTACAACATCTACATTCACCAGCTGCGCCGCTTCATTGGTGCGTACATGATTGCGCTGGGCCGTGTGGATGCGATTACGTTTACCGCCGGCGTGGGTGAGAACGATACCGAGGTCCGCCAGGATTCGCTGTACAACCTGGACATGTACGGCATTGACTTCGACAAGGAAGCCAACCTGGTGCGCTCCAAGGAGCCGCGCATGATTTCGACCGCGGATTCCCAGGTCAAGGTCTTCGTGGTGCCGACGAATGAGGAGCTGGCCATCGCGCAGAAGTCCGCGGAGGTGGCCGCCATGGCTCGGGAGGCGGGGCTGTACTAAGCCGGGCGTCGGCTATGCCGCCGGCCGGTAGCGCTGGCGGCTAGAACATCGTGACTGGGCGGACCTTGTTGGCCAGGTCCACCAGCGCGTAGCGGTGGCGGGCGAAGGGGGCCTGGCGGGCCAGTGCCCGCAGGGTATCCGCCAGGCCGTAGCGCAGGCCGCGCTGGGTGAAGGGGAACTCGAAGAGATCGTTGGGGGAGGCCGCCGCGTCGAGGTCTGATTCGCGCAGGAAGGTCAGCCCGGCGGAGATGACCGCGATCTTGATCTGCAAGAAGCGCGGCTCGTTCTGCGGAATCTCCTCCAAGCGGCGGGCAGCGCGGCGGATGCGGGACTCGGAGAGATCGTGCACGATGAGCTGCAAAACCGTGGTCAAGCGGGCCATGCGGTGGTGGCGCGAGGCGTTGGGGACCTTATCCAAGGTAGCTACGGCGAGCTCAACTTGGTGCTCGGCGCGCAGCTGGCGGGCCAAGCCGAAGGCGGAGGAGACAGTCGTAGGGTTCGTCGCCCACACGATGCCGTAGAGGCGCAGCGAGTTGAAACGCAGGTGGGCGGGGTCATCGGTGACGTGGTCCCAGATGCCGGGCTGATCCTCAAAAGCGTCATTGGGCAGATCCGCGAGCGAGGTGGTGAGGTTGGCGCAGGCGCGGGCAACGGAGGCGTCGATCAGCGCGGCCTCCGAAAAACCTAGCTGCTGCAAGATGAGCTCATTGACCGCGCCGATGGCCAGCTTGGGGGCGGCCTCACCAGGCAGCACGTCGAGGACGTGGGCGAAGTGGGCCTGGGCCTCGCGATACTTATCCAAAAGCAGCTCGGTTACGCCGGAGTACCAGTGGAAACGCCAGTCCCTCCCCAGGCGGTCTTCGATGGAGTTCAGCCACTCGCGGGCCTGGCCGATGTAGCCCAAGTCAATCATGGAGCGCACCACGCCGAGCGGAATCTCGGCGGACTCCTCATACTCCGGCGCCTCCATGGCCTGGCGAAGTGTTTCCAGCGCTTCCTGTGGCTCCGTGTAGGAGGAACCTTGCAGCAGCGGGGCGCCGATATCGGAGCGGACGACCAGCGGGATGGGCAGCGCTGAGACCACCTCGGGGGCTGTGATGCGGACGGTGCGGTCGATGCCATCGATGAGCTGGTCGGTGCGGAAAACCAGGTGCTTCGTGCCGAAGGTCGTACGCTGCGGGGAGAACACCGAGTGCTGGGCCGGGTGCTGGATGCCATCGCGGAGCGCGATGACCTCGCGCAGGACGCCGAAGAGCTGGTCGCGCAGCTCGGAGACCGACGCAAAGCGCTGCTGTGGGTCCGGATCTGTGGCGCGCAAGAGCAAGCGGTAGAAGGAGAGGTAGCGGCGCAGTAGCGGCTCCTCCGTGGGGGAAGGCAGGCCGGGCTTGTAGACGCCATCCTCCACCGGCAGCTTCAGCGTCAGGCAGGCCAGGGTGCGGCCGATGGTATAAATATCGCTGGCCACAGATGGGCCCTGGGTGGAGATCTCCGGGGCCTGGAAACCCTGCGTGCCGTAGATGTGGCCGAAGGCGCCGATGCCGGAGACCGCGCCCAGATCAATGAGCTTGACCTGGTCCTCGGTAACGATGATGTTGGAGGGCTTCAAGTCGTTGTAGACCACGCCGCGGGCATGGAGGTAATCCAAGGCGGGCAGGATTTCGAGGATATAGGCAATTGCCGTGTCGACGGGGAAGCGGTCAGTGGCTTGGTCGTTGCGGCGCTGCTTCAGCGAGGGGCCGCCGACGTACTCCATGACGATGAAGCCACCGGGCACGCGGGGATCATCGATGAAGTTGAAAATCTTCACGATATTCGGGTGCGTGATATCCGCGAGGAATTCGCGCTCCGCCTCCGCGGTGGCTGTCTCCTCGGCTGAGTTGGTGGATTGCATGCCCTTGAGCACCACGATGCGCCCGGAGACGAAGTGGTCGTTGGCCAGGTAAATCCAGCCCAGCCCGCCATGCGCGAGCACGCCCAAGATCTCGTACTGGCCGGCCACCATGTCACCCGGCTTGAGCTGCGGTGGGGCCGCGCGGGGCGCATCCTTGGGATCGATGAGCGCGTCGCGCGGGTTGCCCGGGACAACGAAGGGCAAGGTGGCCATGCCATCGGCCACTTCCCGGTCGGTGCGCTTGGTGCTGCGGCGCTGGCGGAAGGTATCGAGCGCGCGGCGCCGCGAGGCTTGCGAGGGGTCCTCTGCTTTGCGGCGATCACGCAGCTGCCCCAGCTCCTCGATGAGCGCGGCGATATTGTCCGAGTCGACGTATTCGCCATCGTCGGGTTGGCCCGTCGCCGTGCCGCTCGTGCCCACGCGATTCGCGGGGGAGAGGCGGGCGCCGGTGGCGGCCTCGTAGTCATCGTCATCGTCATCCGCGAAGGGATCAAAGGGCACGGCGGCGGTGCGGTCGGAGGCTTCGGCGTCGGCGGCGCCGGCAGCTGCTGTTCCCGCGCTGTGCGAATCTGAGGGGGAGACGCTGAGGTGGTGGTCCTCCGAATAGTCGTCATCGTCATCCGCGAAGGGATCAAAGCGCACGGCTTGGGTGGCGTCGTTGGTGGCGTCGTTAGAGGCGTCGTTGGAGGCGGGGTGGTCAGCGGTAGTGGCGGCGTCGGGCTGAGCGTCCTCGTGCTCTTCGGGCGTGAGGTGATCGAGCTCATCCTCGGTGAAGCGGTGCGACATTATTGTCCCTCCTTCTTCTCGCCGGGCTGGTCCTTGGCTGCGGAGCTCGGCTGTGATTCCTCGGCAGGCGGAGTCTCGTTGAGGTACTTCGGCTCCGGGAGTACGGGCTGCTCCATGTAATTCCCCAGCCAGGTATTAAAGAGCTCCTGCCAGGTGCCGTCGCGGCGGATGCGCTCCAACGTGGAGTTGATCTGACGGATGAGCGGGCGCGAGTCATAGGAGGCATCGGGCTTGCGCACGGCCACGCCATAGCTCTGGCTTTCCAAAGGATCGCCGACGATCTCGGTGTATTTATCCTGCGCTAGCATGCCGGACAGCAGGGCGTCATCCACGACGATGCCATCCGTCTGGCCCAGCTGCAGCGCCATAAGGCAATCGCCCCAGGTACGGGTCTCCAAAATATCGGAAGACGGCGAGTGCTTGCGTATCGCATCCACCATGGTGGAACCTTTCGCCGCACACAACGTTAGCCCGGCGGCCTCCGTGATGGAATGGATGCCCGAGTTCTTCAGCACCAGCAACCGTGCATCCGTCTGCATATACGGAATGGAGAAGGCCACTTCGCGTTGGCGCTCGGGGCTAATCGTCATGGTGCGGATGACCATGTCCACCGTGCGCTCATTCAGTGCACGCGCGCGGTCGGAGGCCTCCACGAAGCGGAAGTCCACTTTGTCGGGATCCCCGAAGATATCGCGGGCGATTTCGCGGGCGATATCGACCTCGAATCCGCGGACCTCGCCGCTGGCGGTATCGCGGTAGCTGAGTAGGTTATTGGAGCGGTCCACGCCCACGATGAGTCGGCCGCGCGTCAGGATGTTGGGCACGCGCTCCTCCGGCTTCTTATCGTCCGGGCGGTAGGAGCCGTAAACGTCCGCGGTGCTTTGCTTGGACACCTCTCCCGTGCCGGCGGGTTCGATGATGGCGTCCTCCGGCAGCGGCGGCCCCGGGGTGGAGTTGAGATCCGCGCTGGAGGGCAGGATCGGATCCGGCGTGTTGGGCGGCTTCGGCTCGCAGGCGCTGAGTGTCACGGCGGCGCTGAGCAGCAGCACGGCCGCAGTGGCGTGCTGGCGGTGGTCGGTTCGGCGGCGCATCACAGGTACTCCTGCAGGCGGGGGCGGATACCCAGCCACACGGCGATAATCGCGCCAAACGTGGCTAGGAGGACGCCGGTAGACACCATGGTCATGGCATTGAGACCCTGAACCAGGTAGGTGCGCATGGCGTCGCGGGCTTGGTCGATGAGCGCGGCCAGGGAGTTATCCACGGCATTGAAGGCGCTGGCGGCGGTCGGGTCACCATCCGGATCGATGGCGGTGGCTTGGTAGAGCGCGGCGTCGTAATGGCCCATGGAGAGATCCTCCATGAAAGCATCGTGCGTGGTTTCCCAATCCTCCAAGGCCTCCTTGGCGCGAGGAATCAAGGAAGGATCGGAGGAGGGGAAGTCGTCGTCGTCAAGCGCCTGCTCATAGTCCCGCAGGGCCCGGTCCACCGAGTACACCGTGGAGTTAAAGTGCACGGACATGTCCTGTTGGGAGGAGCGCAGGACCAGCGCCAGGGTTTCCGAGGTGCGCATCTGCTGGGCCTCAATGCGCGAGGCGGTCAGCGAATCCCAGGGGCGCGAGACCGTCTCGAAGCCCTGGTGGCCGGAGGCCCACGTGGCGAAGTTGGAGCCAGCGGCCCACACCAGCGCCAAGAACAACAGTCCCGTGGCCACCACGAAACCGCGGTTGAAGCGGCGGCGGGTCAGCCGCCACAGCCACCACTGCGCCAAGCCGAGGAAAATGATCGCCGCGACCAGGCCCGAGAGCGGCACCCACTGCGGGCGGGTTAGGCGCTGTTGTTGCTGGGTCACCTTCTCCGAGGTCAGGGTGAACAGCTCCGCGGCGGCGGGGAGAATCTGGGTGCGCATGAGCGCCGAGGCATTGGACATGTAGGAGTTCGCCACGGCGTGGCCGGCACGGTGATTGACGCGGGCCTTTTCCACCAGGGCGGTGTAGACCGGCAGCTTGCGCTGGATAAACGTGACGAGCTCGCGCACGCGGTCATCTTCGGCGGAGGTACCGACGATGGCCTGCGTGGCGGCGACGGAGGCGGCGTCGATGGCCTCGTTATAGCGGTCGCGGTTATCCTCCGGCTCCACGCCTGCCTGGACGAAGCCGGTGGTGGCGACAGTATCGGCTAAAGACAGGTTGGTGTAGAGGTGGTGCGCCGCGTTGGACATCGGCTCGGTGGAGGCTAGCAGCGTGTCCAGATCATCGTGGCGCGCGGCCGAGGAGGAGGACATGGAAAAGCCGGCCGCGGCGAGCGCTGCGGTGAGGATGACGGTAACCGTAAACAGCTTGCCGGGAGTGGTGATGGCGAAGCTATAGAGGCGCCGAATGACCCGCGCGGGGCCGGCGAAGGAGCTCATCGCCAGCTGTGTGGGGCGGCTAAAAACCGGCGCGGAGGGCTCGGTGACGTCATCGAGCCAATGATCGCCCCATGATTCGGGGGAGTGCTCGCGCAGTTCGGTGGCCGGGCCGGTCATTCCCTTAGGATAGCGCTCTCGTGCGCTTCGCGCGATGATTTCGGGGGCGTTGGCGCGGGGAGTTTGTCGCGTATCGTGTAAGGCATGTGTGCACGCGTTAACCCAGAACTTTCCGGTGATGGCTGGTCGAAGGGCCCGGGCGGGGTGCCGGTGTGGGGCAAGTTTGGAGCAGCTGGTCTCTTCCTCGTGGCGGGCGATGAGGTACTGCTCCAGCATCGCGCGACGTGGACGAATAACGGTGGGACCTGGGGAATCCCGGGCGGGGCGCGGGATAAGCCGGAGTCGCCGGAGCAGGCCGCGCTGCGGGAGACGGAGGAGGAAACCGGAATCTCGCCGGCAGACGTTGAGGTGCTGGATGCCATCGTCACTGCCGGGCCCTTCGAGGAAGGCTGGACCTATACCACGGTGTTGGCGCGGACGGTCTCGGGGCAGCGCTTGGCCACGACCGCTAACGAAGAATCCGCCGAGCTGCGCTGGGTCCCGTTTAACCAGGTAGAAGAGCTAGAACTCTTAGCGCCCTTCCGGGAAGCGCTGCCGCGGTTGTTGAAGTACTGGGAAGACATCACCAGGTGATACAGGCGCGCGGCAGGAACCTGTGGCACGCTGTAGGACATGATTGAAGTAGCCGGACTGACCAAACAGTACAAGTCTGTCCGCGCCGTCGATGACCTCACCTTCCAGGTGGAGCCGGGCCAAGTGACCGGCTTTCTGGGGCCCAACGGCGCTGGAAAATCAACGACGATGCGCATGATCCTGGGCTTGGACAAGCCCACCGCTGGCACCGCTCTGGTGCACGGCAAGCGCTACCGCGAGCTGAAGAACCCGCTGCGTGAGGTGGGCGCGCTTCTCGACGCCAAAGCGGTCCACGCCAACCGCACCGCTGCCAACCACCTGTTGTGGATGGCGCAGGCCAACGGTATCCCTACCTCCCGCGTCGATGAGGTGCTGGGCCTGGTGGGGCTGGCTGATGTTGCTGGCAAGAAGGCCGGCGGCTTCTCCCTCGGTATGGGCCAGCGCCTCGGCCTGGCTGCCGCACTGCTGGGGGATCCGGGCGTGCTGATCCTGGACGAGCCGGTCAACGGCTTGGATCCGGAAGGTATTCGCTGGGTGCGCTCGCTCGTGCGGGCGCTGGCGGCAGAAGGCCGCACGGTGCTCATCTCCTCCCACCTGCTGGCGGAGATGGCGCAGACGGCGGACCACTTGGTGGTCATTGGCCGCGGCAGGCTCTTGGCCAATCAGCGCACCTATGACTTTGTGAAGGAAAACTCCAGTGCTTCGGTTGTGGTGCGTTCGGAGCACCTGCGCGAGTTCGGCTCGGCGCTCAGGGAGGCTGGAGTGACCTTCCGCGAGTCGGTCGATGAAGAACAGCGCCCGACGCTGGTGATCCCTCACCAGACCACAGACTACGTGGGCAAGCTGGCCTATTCCACGGGCGTGCCGCTAACGGAATTGACCCTCCACCGCGCCTCACTGGAGGAGGCTTATGTGGCCATGACGGATCGCGCGGTGCAGTACCAAGCGGAGGCACCGCAGAAAGGGGCCCAGTTCTAATGTTTTTCAACACTGTTCACGCGGAGTGGACGAAGCTGCGCACGACGAAGTCCTTCTGGTGGACCACGGCGCTCATCTTCCTCATCGTGACCGGCTGGACGCTGCTGAACTCGCTCAACGTGGGGGAGGCGGTGCTGGGCATTAGCCCGCTGCAGCCGCGGAGCTTGGCCTCCATTCTCCTGCTCATGGGCGTGCCGATCATGATGATCCAGGGCGCGATGATGGTGACCACGGAGTACCGCTACAAGACGCAATCCCTCACGTTCTTGGCCAACCCGAATCGCTGGAGCGTAGCCTGCGCCAAGCTTGTGGTGTATGGCTTGATTGCGGCTGTCATTGCCTTCTTAGGCTTGGTGTACATCTTCGTGTTGGCGGATCTCACGGCAAACGAATCCGCGGCGGAGGCCTTCCAGCCTTTCTCCAGCGACGACGGCAAGCACATGCTGTGGGCCTTCCCCATCGCGGCCTTTGGCGCGGTGCTCTTCGTGCAGGGGCTGGGTCTGCTGCTACGGCAGACCGCCGGCACGGTGGCGATTTCCCTCATCTTGTACATGGGCCTGGAAAACTTGGTGCGTTTGCTCCCGGTAGTGGGAGATAAGATCATCCACTTCATGCCGTTTACTGCTTTCCAGAACTGGGCGTTGGACTACGTGGATGAGAACGCCCCGTGGAGCTCGATTGGCTTTGAGGCCCTCGTCTTCTTCGGCTGGGCTGGTGTGCTGTGGATCCTGGGCGTTATCGTGCTGGAGCAGCGCGACGCGTGATCCCTTTTCCGCTTCTGGCGACGTTGGCGCTGTTGTCCGCAACAGCGCCCTTCGCTACTGATATGTACCTGCCGGTGATGCCGGAGATCGTCGCCGATCTGGGCACCACCCGGGCCATGGTGCAGCTGACCATTTCGGGCTTCTTCGTCGGCATGGGCATGGGCCAACTCGTCATGGGCCCGCTGTCTGATGCCATCGGGCGCAAGCGCCTCCTTGTCGCCGGCGCCTTTCTCGCTCTGCTGGCTTCCGTGTTAGCGGCGATGGCCCCGACGGCCTCGGTGCTCGTCGTGGCCCGCGTGCTGCAGGGCCTCGGCGGCGGTGCGTGCGTGGTGCTCTCCCGCGCGGTGGTCCCGGACCTCGTGCATGGTGCCGCGGCGGCGAAAGCCTATTCACTGCTCATGGCGCTCCAAGGTATCGCTCCTGCGGTAGCCCCGGTACTGGGCGGCATCCTGGCGGAGCCGCTGGGCTGGCGCGGCATTTTTTGGGTGCTTGCCGGGCTGCATGCGGTGCAGTTGGTCCTGGCCATCGCTATCGTCCCGGAAACTGCGGGCGGCCGCTCTCGCGATGGGTTGCTGCGCACGGTGGCGGGCAATTACTGGGCGGTGCTGACTAACGCCCGGGTCTGGGGCTACCTGGTGACCATGGCCTTCGGCTTCTGCTCGATGTTTTGTTACATCTCCGCCTCGGCCTTCGTGGTGCAAGAACAGTGGGGCTTTTCACCGCTGGGCTATTCGCTGATCTTCGGCATCAACTCCGTGGGCCTCTTTGCGGCCACGCTGGTGAATTCGCGGGCGATGGATTCGGTCTCCCCGGCGGTCATGTTGCGCATCGGCGTGACCGGTGTCTTTGTCTGCGGGGTGCTCCTCCTGCTGGCGGTACTGCTCGGCGCCCCGGTGTGGGTCTGCCTCATTGTGCTTTTTGCTTGCGTGGCACCGACCGGCTTCATTATGGGCAACGCCACCGCCTTGGCCACGGGTTTGATGCGCCCGCGGGCGGGCAGCGTGTCCGCGATCATGGGCTTTGGGCAGTCCATGCTAGCCAGTGCCATCAGCCCGCTCATGGGCTGGGGCTCGAACGCCGCGCTGACCATGGCCATCGGCATGGTGTGCTGCAGCTTCATCTCGCTGTGCGGCCTCGTGGTGTCCACGCGTCTGGCTCGTGGAGCTGCGTGAAGTTCAACAGATGTGCACAACGCAGAGAGCGTTCATGCGTATTATTGGCCGCATGGCTACCCCACGTCTCGCTGAGCTTCGCCTGAGCAAGTTCAAGTCCTTCCAAGATGCTGTATTGACTCTGCATCCAGTCACTTTTCTGACTGGCCTAAACAGTTCTGGAAAGTCGAATGCTTTGGATGGGCTGGAGGTTTTGTCCCGCTTGGCATCGGGGGCAGAACTAGGAGACGCACTTGATGGGCGCATGACCCAAACCGGCCCGATCCGAGGTGGCTCTCGTGGTTGCGCCCCGCATGGCACCGAGAGCTTTGAACTGGGCTGTACCGTTGAATCTGGGACAGATACGTACCGCTATGACGTCGAGGTTCAGGTATATCCGGAGTTGCGTGTTGTCAAAGAAAGCCTCGTGGGTACCGGATATTCCGTAAAGAGCGGCACCCGCACTAGCGATGCAGAGTTGTTTAAGACCCAGCCGGCAGCAGACAACCGAGCTGGGATCTACACGTTAATTTTTAGCGGAAAGCGTGGGGCAAACCCCACCACACTCTTGCGTGACTCTCGCCTTATTTTGGGACAGATTAAGGCGGTGCTTGCGGGAAAGAACCGTGCAGAGAATTCAGTGTTGAAAGGGGCGTCGATTGTGTCCATGGCGCTTCGATCAGTGTTTCACCTCGATCCAGTCCCCAGCCTTATGCGGGATTACGTTCCAAGGAAGAGCACGCAGCTGAAGCGTAGCGGTGAGAACCTCTCGGCGGTGCTGTGGCAGTTGCACAAGGATTCCCCCAAGACTTTCCAAGAGCTAGGGCAGCTGGCCGCTCACGTGACTGGAGTGGATTCCACACTGGACTTTATTGACTCCCCGTTGGACGAAGTCATGCTGACCCTCGTGGAACACTTCGAAGATGGAAAGCAAGAAAGAACGCCTGCTCGTGAAATGAGCGATGGCCTCCTCCGATTCCTCGCAATTGCAACGGCGCTTAAAACTGCGCCCAAGGACTTGGATATCGAACAGCCACTTGAACTTGGTGATGACGTAGAGAACCCAGTAGCTCAAATTGTCGTCGAAGAAATGGAAAACGGGCTCCACCCTTCGCAGGCGCAAAGAGTTATGCAGATGCTTAGCGAATCCGCACGCAAACATGACTCGCAGGTTCTTGTCACGACCCACAGTCCTGCCATCTTGGACCAGATTTCTGGGGAGAAAAACGGTCAGGTAGCAGTGTGCTACCGGGATAGCAGAACCGGGCAAAGCGAGCTCTCGCCTTTGGTGGAGTTACCGGATTTCGTGGAATCCATTTCCAAGCACAGCTTGGGTGCTGCGGTCACCGCTGGTGAATTAGTCGATGACACCGAAACGCAGACTAGTTTCGAGAACATGAATCGGCTTTTTGGGATCGGCTGATGCGCGTTTACTTCATCGATACCTCTGTGTTGGATAACCTGCTTGCGATCCCTCACAAATGCCAAGCTAAAGAACAAGCCAAAATCGATTTTGCGGAACGCCAAAGTGAGAACGCGAAGTTCATCCTGCCGATTACCGCGGTGATTGAAACCGGAAATCACATTGCGCAGCTTCCGCAGGGCGACGTGAAGCGCAATATTGCGGAAAAATTTTCCCAGATGCTAGAGCTGACCGCCCATCAACAAGCCCCATGGATCCTGCATGACTTTCAGTGGAACAAGGAGTTCATCACCGAGCTCGTCTCAAGGCACCGTGCGGGTCTATCAATGGTGGATATGATGACTCAGCAGGTTGGTGGCGGCGACCTTTGTATTCTGACTGAGCGCGAGCTGTATAAGCGCGCCACCGGAATTACCGCAGAAGTGTGGACATACGATGCGGCGCTGGGTGCATATTCTGGATAGGTCATGCCCAATCAAGGGCGAGGCACATCGAGCTCGCGGGCGTGCTCCTACTGCAGCGCTGAAGTCAGGCGCATGACGTTGTCCACGTAGCGGCGCAGCACGCCGCGCTCGTTCCACTCTTCGAGGGTGAGCTCGTGGCAGACCTTCTTGTAATTGGTGGCCAGCTGGGTGAAATCCTCGATGAGGTCGCCCTTGGCCACCAGCATGGTCGATTCATAGTTGAGGCCGAAGGAGCGCATATCCATGTTGGAAGACCCGAACATGCACAGCGGTTCGCGCTCCGGCAGGCCCGGGTCCGCCAGGATGAACTTGGAGTGCAGCACGAATGGCTCCGGGAACTGGAAAATCCGCACGCCGGCCTCCAGGAGCGCCTGGTAGTAGGAGGACTGCGCGTGGTGGACCATGAACTGGTCCGCCTTCGCGGACACTAGGAGCTCCACTTCGACGTCACGGTAGCAGGCGGTGGTCACCGCCTCCAAGAGGGACTCATCCGGAATGAAGTAGGGCGAGCAGAGGATGAGCTTTTCCTTCGCGTGGTGCACCACGGAGTTGAACATGCGCAGGTTGGGTTCCGTGGTGTAGCCGGGACCCGAGGGGACGAGCTGCAAGTGGTTGGAATCGGCCGTCATGGCGTCGTCATAGGGCTGCATGTCCAACGACAGCTGCTCCTCTGATTCCAGATACCAATCCACCGCGAACACCGCGGCGAGCGAGGTGACCACCGGTCCGGTCATTTCGACCATGTAGTCGATCCATGCGCGGTCCTTGGTCTTGTACTCGCGCTTGATCATGTTCATCGAGCCCAAGAAGCCCGTGTGGCCGTCAATGACCACGATCTTGCGGTGGTTGCGCAAATCCGGGCGGCGGAAACGTCCCTTATGCAGCTGCAGCGGAAGCATGAGCCGCCAGTCGACGTCAATGTCAGTGAGGCGCTTGCCCAACGTGAAGTAGCCCTTGTACTTCAAGCTGCCGATCTGATCCAGCAGCAGTTTGACCTCCACGCCGCGCTCGCGGGCGCGCGCCAAGGACTGGAAGAAAACATCGGTCACCTCATCCCAAGACTGGATGTAGATCTCAATGAGCACGTATTTCTCAGCCCGGTCCACGGCCCGCGCCATCGCCAAGATGGCCTCCTCATAGGAGGCGTGGAGGCCCTTGTTGTGCCCGATGAGGGCCGGGTGCCCGGTGAGGTTGCGGTTGAGCTGGATGAGGGATTCCACCTCTGAGGAAAGCCGGCCGGAAGGATGGTTGGGGGTGGAGGCGGTGACGTCGTTGAGCAGCGCGTTGGCCTCTTGTTGGATGCGGTGGCGGCGGCGGTTGATGTAGGGCGAGCCCATGAGCAAGAACAGCGGCAGCCCCACGATGGGAAGCACAAGAATGGCCAGCAGCCAGGCGGTAGAGCTGGAGGGGCGGCGGCCTTCGGGGACCACGCCGATGGCGATGATCTTGATGCCGTAGTCAATAACCAGCAGCACGAGCTGCCAGACGGAGAGATCGATGTTCACGTTCATGGCAGGCTAGCGCACCGACGCGAAATCAGGGACATCGAAATCCGCGATCAGCGGAACGTGGTCGGAGGTCTTGTCACCGGCGCGCTCCACCATGTCCACCTGGGCGCCTTGGACGAGGCGCGCTAGTGGCTCGCTGGCCAGTTGGAAGTCGATGCGCATGCCCTCGTTCTTCTGGAAACGCAGGGACTTGTAATCAAAATAAGTCCAGCGCTCCTCTTCGGTGAAACGGCGCGTGACCTCCTGTAGCCCGGCCTCCTGAAGCATTTGGAAAGCCGCGCGCTCGGGCTCAGTGACGTGTGTCTTGCCGCGGAAAAGAGAGATATCCCAGACGTCCTCATCCCGCGGAGCGATGTTGAAATCGCCCGTGAGCAGTAGCTTCGATTGCGCGCGGGTTTCCACATAGCGAGCCAAGGAGTAGAGAAAATCCAGCTTGTAATCGAAGTGCCGGTCCGTAATCTCACGGCCATTGGGAACATAGAGGGACCAGATCTCAACCCCGCGAATGCGGGCTGAGACCGCCCGGGCCTCGCGCTTTTGTTCCTTGGCGGGGTCCTTGTGGAAACCCGGCTGAGCGGGGAAGAAGGTCTGGACCTCCTCCGGTTCTTCCTTGGATAGGATGGCCACGCCATTCCACTGGTTCAGGCCGTGGCAGGTGACGTGGTAGCCGGCCTCCTCGAAAGGCTCGCGGGGGAACTTCGCATCCGCCACCTTGGTTTCTTGCAGGCAGAGCACGTCGATGTCGTGTTTGGCCAGCAAGTCCACCGCGCGCTGGGCGCGGGTGCGGACGGAGTTGATGTTCCAGGTAGCGATGCGCATGTGGTTTAGGGTACTTGAGGCAGGCGGCGGGCGTAACGGTGGCGGTGCTGCTCTAGGAAGCCGAGCTTCTCATAGAGCCGAATCCCGGCCGTGTTACCTGCCACGACCTGCAGGTAGGCCTTCTCAGCACCCTGGGCTTTGCCCCAGGCCAGCATGTGCGCGCCCAGCGCGGTGCCCAGTCCCTTGCGGCGCCAGCCTTTGGCGACCTCCACGGCGGAATAGCCCAGCCACACGGTGCCGTCACCGGATTCCGTCAGCGTGCCCCGCGTAATCGCGATGGTCTCACCCGTCGGGGCGAGCAGGCGCCCAAAGCCCATCGTCCCGTCGATGCGGCTGCGCAGGTACTCCAGGGCCAACGGCGGCAGGGCCTGACCGCGGAAGTGGTAGAGGTCGAGCCACTCGGAATCGGGCTGCTCGTCGATGCGGAAGCTGACGTCCCCCGGGGCAGGGAGATCTGCCAAATCGCGCACCATCACGAGGATCTCCGGTTCGAGCTGCCAGGCTTCGGGTTCGGCCGCCAGCAGCTTCTCCGCGGAGGCACCGATGCGCTCCGGAATGGCCAGGCACACGGGCAGATCGTGGCGGGCATAAAACGCTTCGATCTCCTCCATCGGCACCGGGAGGAAACCCGCGGAAGGTCCCAGCGGGATCGCCGAATTGGAGCGGCCGGTCACGCCGTCGCCAGCGCGCATGAGCCACTGGCCATCCGAGGTCCACGTGTGCTCCTTGCCGGGAAAGGCCGCCGCGGTGGCCACCTCGACGGCCCGGATATCGGAGTTGCGGACCGTGCGCGGCGAGAGGCGCTTAATAATCTTGAGCTGCTCCGGCGGAATCTCCACCGCGTCGAGCGAAGACGGGTAGCCGCCGACCTCTTGTGGCCGGATGAGCAGCGGATCCAGGCTGAGCACATGGCCGATGACATCGCTGTACACGCCGTCGAAATCGCGCCGGGCCACGACGCGCTCGCCCACGGAGACGTCATCGGAGCGGAAGATGCGGGACATTAGTCGTCGTGCCCGAAGGGGTCCTCGTCCTCGCCCGGCAGCCAGGTAAGCCCGGCTTCGGTCCACCCGTTGCGCTTGATGACCTTCTTGGCCTGGCGCTTGTAGCGGCCGGTGAGCACGTCGGTGTAGACAAAGCCGTCGAGGTGGCCGGTTTCGTGCTGCAGCATGCGCGCGAAGAAGCCGTAGCCCTCGATGGAGATGTCCTCGCCCTTCTCGTTCTTGCCGGTCACGCGGGCCCAGTCGGCGCGGCCGGTGGGGAAACCCTCGCCGGGGACGGAGAGGCAGCCTTCGTCCTCGGAGCCGTCGTCAGCCGGCATGGTCTCCGGGATCTCGGAGGTTTCCAGCACCGGGTTGATGACGCAGCCGCGGCGCATGCCGCCGTCGGGAAGCTCGGTGCCATTGGGGCCGTCGGTGTCGGGGCAGTGGTAGACAAAGAGGCGCTTGTTCACGCCGATCTGGTTAGCGGCCAGGCCAACTCCGTGCGCGGCGTCCATGGTTTCGTGCATGTCCGCGATGAGCTCCTGTAGCTCAGGAGAGTCGATGGCTTCGGTGACCGGCTCGGTGGGATTGTGGAGGACCGGGTCGCCGTGGATAACGATGGGACGAATAGTCATGGCATACAGTCTAAGCATGCACTCCCTGTCAGACCTAGACGCCGCGATTTTGGAGTTCGAGTCCCACGCCCCGCGCGATATCGGCGCCAAGGAGGAGGCCATCCGCACGCAGCTGGACATCACTCCGGTGCGCTATCACCAGCGCCTCAACGTGCTCCTGGATGACCCCGCGGCGCACGCCTCCTACCCGCTGTTGGTCACCCGCCTGCGCCGGCTTCGCGACGTCCGCGACGACGTCCGGCGCGCCGCACGCGATAATGCCCCAGACTGAGCGAATCAGATACTAAAGTTGCCAATGTGACTAATGTGAATCCGGAAAACTCTACCTCGTCCGCTGACCACGCGCGCCACGCCGCCGATTCTGACGCGGCTGCCGCCCCGGCCGCCGCTGCCGCTCCTGCGAGCAAGCTCCCCCTGCGCGGGCTCGCCATGGTGCTCATCGCCGTTGCCGTCATGCTCGGCATGTGGGCGCTTTATGCCATGACCTCTGATGATTCGGAGGACACCGCGCAGAACGCGCCGGCAGGCAACGATGCTGTCGTATCCGGCCCCGCGACTGGCGGCGCCGAGGGTGACGGTGCTGCCGCCGGTGGCGCGGAAGGAGAGGCGGACAAGAACCGCGAGGAGTCGGATGCTGCCGGTGCTGACGCCGAGGCTGGCGCAGACGGCGATGCTGAAGCCGAGCGTGACGCTGCCCGCGACGACAACGCTGAGGAAGGCGCTGCCGCAGGTAGCCCCGACCGAGCCCAGGCGGAGATCCCCGTCAACGTCTACAACAACTCCGGTCGCGCCAACTTCGCTGCCGATGAGGCCGAGCGCCTGAAGTCCCAGCACTTCCACATCGCCGAGGTGGGCAATATCAGCGGCGACGTCCTCGTGGCTCCGAAGACCACCGTCTACTTCCCTGAGGGCGATGCGGCCGCCGAGAGCCTGGCCAAGGAGGTTGCCGCCCAGTACTACGGTGCCAACGTACCGGCGGAAGCGATTGCCCCGTACCCGGCCGAGCTGACCGGGGACTACACCAAGGGCGATGCCGTCGTGGTTGTCCTCGCGGTTCCCCAAGCCTAGGGAATAAAATCTTATTAAATTCATCCGCCCGACGGATAGGATGAATGGGTGAATATTCCGGAAGAGAACTTCGCCCGCTCGCCCGAGCCCACGCTGGGTGTTGAGTGGGAAGTTGCCCTCGTTGATCCAGCGACCTGGGATCTCGTGCCGCGCGGCGCTGAACTTATCGACCGCGTGCACGCCGCTCATCCCGACATCCACCTGGAAAAGGAATTCCTCCAAAACACGGTGGAGCTGGTAACCGGGGTGTGCCGGACGGTGCCGGAGGCGATGGGGGACCTGCGGGCGTCGCTCAGCGCCGTGCGTGAGGCGGCCGACCCCTTGGGCGTGCGCCTGTGGGCCTCGGGCGGGCACCCCTTCACGGACTTTCGGAAGAACCCCGTCTCCAACAAGGAGAGCTACTCCGAAATTATCAACCGCACCCAGTATTGGGGGCAGCAGATGCTGTTGTGGGGCACGCACGTGCACGTCGGCATCAGCCACGAGGACCGCGTGTGGCCCATCATTAATGCGCTGATGACCAAGTACCCCCACCTGCTGGCAATTTCCGCCTGCTCGCCGGGGTGGGAGGGGCTCGATACCGGCTATGCCTCCAACCGCACGATGCTCTACCAGCAGCTGCCCACCGCGGGCATGCCCTACCAGTTTGAGAACTGGGAGCAGTGGAAGTCCTATATGCGGGACCAGGCTATTTCGGGAGTCATCAACCACACTGGCTCGATGCACTTCGACGTCCGCCCGGCCTCCAAGTGGGGCACGGTGGAGGTGCGGATTTCCGACGCCGCCTCCAACCTCCGCGAGCTCTCCGCCATCGTGGCGCTGACACACTGCCTCGTGGTGCACTATGACCGCATGATCGACGCCGGCGAAACGCTGCCCACGCTGCAGCCGTGGCACGTGGCGGAGAACAAGTGGCGCGGCGCGCGCTATGGCATGGACGCGCTGGTCATCACCTCGCGCGAGACCGATGAACGCTGGATCAAGGATGAGCTGGCGGATCTCTTGGTGGAGCTGGCTCCGCTCTCGGAAGAGCTGGGCTGCGCCCGGGAGCTGCAGCTGGTGCAGGAGATCATCGATGGCGGGGCGGGCTATGAGCGCCAGCGCCGTTTGTACCAGGAGACCGGCAGCTGGCAGAAGGTGGTTGAGGCCACTGCGGATGAGATGGAGCGGCTGGCGTAAGTACCGAACGATCAATTAAGGCCCGCCGGGGTTTTCAGGGGCTTAATTGATCGAAACGTCCCCCTAGCTAGCTCTCCGCCACCGCGCGCTTGCGCGGCGCAATGAAGCCCCACACGGCGTAGACCACGATGAAGGCCAGGCAGGACAGCGTCCACAGCGAGGTTGCCCACGGCTGGAAGGATTCGATTGCGTCGAGGTTGGCCGAGGACATGGTGAACCACACGGGCACTGACATGAAGGGCAGCGAAAGCACGAACAAGGCCGCCACGGAGGCAAGCCCCGCGAGCTGCTCACCGCCCTTGCCGGACACACGCGAGCTCACCGCCTGGTTAACCGAGACGAAGACCATGACGATGAAGGGGATGGTCCACACGAAGTGGTGGTACCACGAGAAGGGGGAGACCAAGCAGGTGCTCAGGCCCGTCAGCGCGAACGCTGCCGAGCGGTTGCCGCGCAGGTAGGCGGTGCGCAGCGCCAGGCAGGTCAGCGCGAAGACCACGATGACCGCCAGGATCCACCAGATGCCACCGTCGATGCCGAGCTCGCGGAACATGAGCGAGCGCAGCGACTTCGCCCCGGGGTTGGCATGCTCGCCCACACGCGAGGAGTTGAACATGGCATCGGTCCAGAACACCATCGCATCAGGAACGAAGAGGAATCCGAGCACCACCGTGACGAGGAAGGTAATCACCGCACCCGCGGCAGCCCACCAGCGCTTCTCAAAGAGCAGAGCTAGGCCCATGTAGGCCGGGGTCAGCTTGATTCCGGCAGCCAGGCCAATGCCCACGCCCGGCAGGCGGCGCTTGATAGGCAGGAAGTCA
Organism: Corynebacterium sp. HMSC035E02; assembly: GCF_001836065.1. Lineage (NCBI taxonomy): Bacteria > Bacillati > Actinomycetota > Actinomycetes > Mycobacteriales > Corynebacteriaceae > Corynebacterium > Corynebacterium sp. HMSC035E02. The sequence continues at coordinate 142,265 of NZ_KV827333.1, read as the reverse complement.
AAGGCCACGAGCAACATGAGGAAGACGTTGACCTGCCCGTAGTACAGCGACCCGTGCATCGTCTCATTCGCCGGGGTCAGCGCGGTAAGCAGCACCGCGATGAGGACGGCCGCCGGGGTCATCTTCACGCCCCGCTCGCGGAAGATCATGACGATGATGGCCAGCACAGCCAAGAACATGAGCGAAGGCCAGATAATGGTCAGCGCGTCCTTGCTAAAGAACGGCAAGACTTTGAACAGCAGGCCCGCAAAAGGTGGGTAAGTGAAGGGGAATTCAAAGATATAGGGGGCGTCGTAGAGCAGGCCACCGGCGTTGAGATCTTCGCCAGCCATGCGGTAGATGGCGAGGTCAAAGGGGAGGATGAAGGTAAAGGCCTTGTGGCCATCGAACTGGATGATCTTGTACACCATCACTGCGATGCCCAGTGCGAGGACAGCACACATCGTTGGTACGCCTTGCAGCTTCTTCACGTCGACTCTCCTCGCCTGACCACCTATTAGTGCCTTTTGCAGCCTATATTATTGTCCCCTCATTTCCCGGCAGAAAGGTGCCGTGTCCTTACTTTCGGCGCATCGAACGCGCTGCCGGGCTCTCGTTGCGTGTCATCGATTCCGGGGGACCGTACAGGCCCTCGCGGCGGGCGATACGCGTAGTTCTCTGCGCGGTCACCGGGCTGGTGATCATGGCGAAAAGGACAAGCAGCACCAAGATGCCCAAGTCGCCGCGCTCAGCCACGCTGAAGCTCTCCGAACCCGTCACCTTGATGATCGCGCCTACGATGGTGAAGATGAGCCCTGTGGTCTGTGGTTTGGCGATGGCATGCACGCGCGCCATCGTGTCCTTAAAGCGCGCCACGCCAATTGCGGCAGCCAAGATGAGGATGGAGCCGACGAGGATGAGGATGATGGAGAGGACATCGGCAATCAGTGCGTAACTCATGAATCCCTCTTCCTAAAGCGGGTGACAGAGACCGTCGAAATGAACCCGAGGAGCGCCACGACGATCATCGCGTTGGAGACCGTCGTGTCCAGTGTCCAGCAGATATAGGTGGCCAGGGCGCATTGGAACATGGCCACGAGTCCGTCCATGGCGATGAGGCGGTCGAGCGAGTTGGGGCCGATGACGATGCGCCACGTGGTGATGAGGAATGCCACCACGAGGAAGCCGGCGGCCACGGTGAGCAGGATGTTATACAGGTCCGTATCCATCAGGGGTGGCTCCTTTCAAAGATGGCAATCATATCGGCCTCGAGCTTGCGTACGGCCGCGATTTCGCGTTCCAGGTCCTTCTCGGAATCGGCGTTCAGCAGGTGGATGGTCAACATGCGGTTGGCAATGTCGATGTCGGAGACCGTGCCGCCGGGCTGCAGGTTGTAGAGGCTGACCGCCAGCGAGAGAATGAACTCGTTCTCCACGCGCATCGGCAGCTTCACAATTGCCGTCTTTGGCACCGGCTGTGGGCGCACCGCCAGCCAGCCGACCATGATGGAGGCCTCCAGCAGCTCCACAAACCACTGCGCCATGAAGACGATCAGTTTGCCCCAGCTCACCGAAATCCCCGCCACGGGCATGGCCGGCAGGGGCAGCGCAAAGACGATGAACAGGCTGACGAGCAGGCCGCCCACCAGGTTCGCTACGGTGACTTCGCCCATGAGCATGCACCACATGACGACGATCCACACCATGAACCACGGCCGGAAGCGGTGCTTAATACCGGAGAATCTCATCGCGACACCTCCTTTTCATCGTCGTCCACGGTCGTGGGGAGTGTAGCCGTCGTGCTTGGCGACGACTTGGTGGTCGGTGCCACCGGTTCCGGATCCGGGAGGGGCTGGCTCCGGTTCTTTCGCGAATCCGCGCCCTCCTCGTAGCGCTCAGCAGGATCTAAGTGGCGCGTCGGGTCCTCGGCGGAATCTCCCAGCACGGCATAGCGGTAGATGGAGTCATCCTGCGCCGAGGTGGCCGCGCGGGTGGTGACACCGGAGATGGGGCCCGCCAGGAAGGACATCGATACCGAGGCGATGACGAGCAGGGAGGTCGACGCCAGCATGCCGAAGGGCACGCGGCCGACGTCATCGCGCTCCTCTAACTCGACGTACTCGGTGACTTCTCCCAGTGGGGAAGGCCGCACCATGGCGAGGTTGCCCTCGGGCGCATCGCCGCGGTCGCGCAGGAATCCCTTGGCCCACACGAGGATCATGACGTAGAGGGTCAGCAGGGAGGTGATCACCGCGCCGCCGATGAGGACCCAGGACAGCCAGGAGCCTTCATTCGCACCGGCTTGGAGCAGCATGATCTTGCCCAGGAAGCCGGAGAAGGGCGGGATACCGCCCAGGTTCATGGCCGGGATGAAGTACAAGATGGCGATGAGCGGCGCGGTGTAGATCAACGAGCCCAAGCGCCGCAGCGAGGAGGTGCCGGCTTGGCGCTCGATGAGGCCCACCACCAGGAACAGCGCGGTCTGCACCAGAATGTGGTGCACCGCGTAGAAGATGGCGCCCGACAGGCCCTGCGCGGTTCCGAGGGCAACGCCGAAGATCATATAGCCGATGTGGCTGACCAGTGTGAAGGACAGCAATCGCTTGATATCCGATTGGGCGATAGCGCCCAAAATACCCACGAGCATCGTAGCCAGTGCGACCCACATGAGAAGGACGTCCAGCCCGCCATCAGTAAAGATCGAGGTGCGCGTGCGGATGATGGCGTAGACACCAACCTTGGTGAGCAGGCCCGCGAAGACGGCGGTGACCAGCGAGGGGGCGGTGGGGTAGGAGTCCGGCAGCCAGGCATCCAGCGGGAAGACGGCCGCCTTAATTCCGAAGGCGATGAGCAGCACGGAGAACACCGCGGTGCGGGTGCCGGCGGGGATATCCTCCATCCGGATGCCAATCTGGGCCATGTTCATCGTGCCCACCGTGGCGTAGACATAGGCCAAAGCCAGCACGAAGATGAGCGAGGAGGCCATGGAGACCATGACGTAGCCCACGCCGGCCCGCACGCGCGCCGGCGAGGCGCCGAGGGTGAGCAGAACGTAGGAGGCCACGAGGAAGATCTCGAAGCCCACGTAGAGGTTGAACAAGTCACCGGCCAGGAAGGACACGTTCACGCCCATGGTCAGCAGCATGTAGGTGGGCAGGAAAGCCGCCACTGGCTCGTCCTTCGTACCGTCGCGCACGCCCTGTGCGATCGCGTACCACATGACGGAGAAGAGGACGATGGAGGAGGTAAAGAGCATGACCGTGGACAAACGGTCCGCCACCAGCGTGATGCCCACCGGCGCGTCCCAGCCGCCCACCTGCAGGGTTTGAATGCCGGTGGTATCCGCGATGGCAATCAGAGCGGCATTCACCACGGCGAGCGTGAGCAGCGAGAAGAAAGCGATGCGGCGCTGCGCATTGGTATTGCGCGCAAAGAGCATCGCCAGCGCAGCAGCCAAGGCCGGGATGATGATCGGCAGGGGGATCAGATAGCTGATATACGGCAGCAACAGATCCACTAGGGGCGAGATGGTCTCACTCATCGGTCGCCTCCTTCACGGGAGCCTCGAAGAACTCGGGGCCAAACTTATCGCCTTCCTTGGTGGTGCGGCCGGTGGTCGGGTCATTAGACGCGTCGTGGTCAGGGGCGGCTGAAGCGTTGCCCGGGCGCGAGGCAATCGCCGCGATGGCAGCGTCCTCGGTGTCGTCCTCAATCACGTCTGCGGAGCGGTAGCGGTATTGGCGGTAAGCCAAGGTGAGGATGAAGCCGGTCAGCGCCATAGAAATGACGATGGCCGTGAGGATCATCGCCTGGGCCAGCGGATCGGCGATCTGATCGCCGTAGGGGAGGGAGTTCCGGCCGTCGATAGGCGGCGAGCCTGCCTGGCCACCAGCCATGAGCATGAAGAGGTTCGCGCCGTTGCCCAGCAGCAAGATGCCGAGCAGCATTTTGGTCATCGCGCGGTCGAGCAACAGGTAGACTCCGGTGCCGCAGAGCACGCCCGCAGCGAGCAGGAGCATGAGATTGGCATCCATTAGGCGTGTCCTTTCTCTGCCGTGGCAGCGGTTTCTTTTGCTTGTGTGCGGCGCGCCAGAGAGCGTGCGCGATCGCGGGCGCGTTGCTTACGCATCTCTTCTTCCTCATCGAGCTTCGCGCCCAAGGAGGACAGCACGTAGAGCGTGAGGCCAATGACGATGAGATAGACGCCGGCGTCGAAAATCAGCGCGGACGGCAGCGACACATCACCGATGAGCGGTATACCTACCTTCGTGTACCCAGAGGTCAGCGGCGGGTAGCCCAAGAGCATCGGGGTAATGACGGCGCTGAGGGAGAGCAGCAGGCCTACCGCCATGGTGCGGCCGCCGTCGAGAGGCAGCGCCTCTTCGAGCTCCTCGCGGCCGCCAGCCAGGTAGCGCAGGATCAGCGCGAGAGCGGCGACGAGGCCACCGGCAAAACCGCCGCCAGGGGCGTTGTGGCCACCGAAGAAGAAGTACAGGGACAGCACCATCATCGAGGGGAAGAGGATGCGGGTGCTCACGTCCACCATGAGCGAGCGGTTGAGCGCCTTTTCGGATTCCACGCCCGCGGCCAGCCAGCGGCGGCCGGTGACCTTCAAGGTCGGGCGGCGGGAGGCACGGGTGAAGCTCTGCGTGCGGAAAATCAGCGAGGCAATACCCGTTGCGGCAATGACGAGCACCGTGATCTCGCCGAAGGTATCCCACGCACGCAGGTCCACGAGCAGGACGTTGACCGTGTTGGCGCCGTGGCCAATCTCCTTGGCTAGCTCCGGCATGTACTGCGAGATGGGCTCCTCGCGTCGCGCGTTGATAGCAAACATACCCACCACGGTGACGGCGAGGCCTACGCCTACCGCGAGCCAGGCGCGCAGGCGGCCGGTCTTGGGATCTTGCTTCCACTCGGTATTAGCCGGCATACGGCGCAGCACCAGCATGAAGAGCACCATGATGATGGTTTCCACGAGGAGCTGCGTCAACGCCAGGTCCGGAGCGCCCTGCAGCGCAAAGATGAAGGACAAGGCGTAGCCGGTCACACCCACCAGGATGACCCCGGAGAGGCGGTTATCCAGCACCGTGGCGGCCACGGCGGCGATGATGATGATCACCGCGGCGATGGCCTGCCAGGGGTTCTCGGCCACGATCATGCGCACGTTGGTGATATCACCGTTGATGAGCATGACGATGGGCAGCACCATGAGCGTGGCGAAGATGACCGTGAGGTTGTATTGCAGCGAACCGCGCTGCGTGGAGGCGGTAATGCGCAGGGAGAGCTGGCGCAGGGCGTTGATGATGGCGTCGTAAGCATCGTCGGCAGAGCCCAATGCTGGGTAGGTGAATTGGGCCTTGGTGAGCGCCTGGCGCTGCCAGTGGAGGAGGGAACCCGCAGCGATAATGATCACGGAGAGCAGCAGCGGGATGGTCCAGCCATGCCACAGAGCGAGCTCGGAGGCGTCCTGCGCCCCAAAGGTGTTGTCCAAGTGCTGCGTGATGCCGTGGGAAAGCGGCAGCGGCAGCAGTCCAAAGAAGATGGTGAGCAGGGTCAGCACTGCCGGTGGGATCCACAGGAAGGGGCCGATGTGGTGCATGTGTGCTACCGCCTCAGAGGGCTCGTTCTGGCCCTTGGAGGAGAACGCGCCCCACAAAAAGCGCAGCGCGTAGGCCATCGTCAGCGCGGAGCCGACGACGACGGTGACAAGCAGCATGTTGCGCGGCATGCCGACGAGTAGTTCCTCGTGCATGATGGCCTCGAGCGTGGCTTCCTTGGACACGAAGCCCAGCAGGGGCGGGATACCGGCCATGGACATCGCGGGGAGGATGGCCAGGACGTACAGCGCGGGATTCTTCTTGCCCAGGCCCGCAAGCTTGTCGATGTCCCTGGTTCCCGTCGAATGGTCGATAGCGCCGACGATCATGAAGAGCGCGGCCTTGAAGAGGGAGTGCGCGACGGTCAGCGCCAGTCCTGCCTGCATCGCCTCGCGGGAGCCAATGGCGATGATGGCGGTAATAAAGCCCAGCTGCGAGACGGTGCCGTAGGCCAGGATGAGCTTCAGGTCACGCTGCTTGAGCGCCATCCAGCCGCCGAGCAGCATGGTGAAAGCACCCAAGGGGAGGACCACGAGGTGCCAAGTGGGGATGTCATGCACCGAGGGGGCAAGGCGTGCGACGAGATAGATGCCGGCCTTCACCATGGCCGCGGAGTGCAGGTAGGCCGAGACCGGGGTCGGTGCGGCCATGGCACCGGGCAGCCAGAAGTGGGCTGGGGCGATGGCGGACTTGGAAAGCGCACCACAGAGAATGAGCACGATAGCCACGGTGAGGTAGGGCGTGTTGGCGAGGTCCTCGGTGGCGGCGATACTGCTGAAAGACCACGCGCCGGTCTGGCGGCCGAGGAGGGTAATACCCACCAGCATGGCGAGACCGCCCAGGACGGTGACCATGAGCGCCTGCTGCGCTGATCGACGCGACGAGGCTCGCTCGCCGTAATAGCTCACCAAGAGGAAAGACAGCAGGGAGGTGATTTCCCAGAAGACGTAGAGCAGCAGGAAATTATCGGAAATCACCAGGCCATACATGGCCGTGGCAAAGCCCACCATTTGGCTGCTGAAGAGGGCGAGGCGCCGCCGGGAGTGGTCGAAATAGCCCCAGCAATAGAGCAGGACCAGCGCGCCTACACCCAGGATGATGAGGCTGAATAACGCGGAAAGCGCATCCATGCGGAAGCTGACATTGAGGTGCGCTGCTGGCATCCAGTTGAGGTCATAGGCCAGCTGGTTGCCGTCGCGCAGCGTGCCATCGGTCAGACGTTGGAGCACCCAGAAGAACCCAACCGCGGGCACTATTGCCAAGAGGCCGAAGGCACGGCGGCCGAGATAGAAAATCAGGAAGGGAGCGGCGATGGTGGTTAGAACCAAGGCACAAAAGAGAGTGAGCACGAGGTTGCGGTGGCGTCCTTTCCTTGTCGGGGGACTGGGCTAAACCCACCGCACTGGCGGGCGTCTACTAGTGCTCACGATACAGTCTGAAATCCCAATTTTCACTTTTTCATTTCATACAGTTATATATGCGTCTCCTGTTGGCGTTCTTCCACGTCGCTAGCGGCTCAGGTTGGAGGGGTACTGCGCCGCCCGCCCGGGATACCCGGGCCACGGTGGGCAGCGCTGCGGTGCGCTTAGGCGAAGCGCTGCAGGAAGAGCGCCTCGGCGATGGCGATCTTTTCAATCTCGGTCGGGTCGACCGATTCGTTAGCAGAGTGGATGGTGCACTGCGGCTCCTCGACGCCGAAGAGTGCGATCTCCGCGTTTGGGTGCTTCTCCTGCAACTCCACGGTCAGCGGGATGGATCCGCCCATGCCCTGGGTGATGGTCTCCCCACCGAATGCCTCGCCGAGGCACTCGCCGAGCAGAGCCACCGCGGGCTTTGCCGGGTCGGTCTCGAATCCCAGGTTGGCCTCCAGGATGGTGACCTCGATGTGTGCGCCCCACGGGACGTGCTTCTTCAGGTGCTCGGCCACGGCCTCCGCGGTGGCGCGGGGATCCATGGTGGCGGGGGTGCGCAGGTTGATGTTGGCTTCTGCGGTGGCGGGCACGGCATTGACGGCCTCGGCCACCGGGGTGGAAGTAAAGCCGGTGATGGTCACTGCCGGGCGGGCCCAAATCATATCCGCGATAGCGGTGGCACCGGCCGGGTCCTGCGCGCCCATGACCTCGGTGCCCTCGAGCATCTGGGCATCAGCGCGGAAGTTCTCCTCGCTGTAGGCGGTGTCCTGCCCCTCAGCCAGCGGCCAGGTGCCCTCGCAATCGACGCCGTCGATAGTCGTGCGGCCATACTCATCCGTCAGGGAATCTAGCGTGCGCATGAGCGCCTTGACGGCGTCGGGAGCCGCGCCGCCGAACTGGCCGGAGTGCACGGCCGAGTGGAGGGTGGAGACCTTGACGTTGATCTGCGAGCCGCCGCGCAGGGAGGTCGTCAGCGTCGGGACACCTACCTTGGCGTTGCCGGCATCGGCGATGAGGATGGCGTCGGCCGCGAAGAGCTCAGGGCGCTCCTCGATGAGTGCGGACAGGCCCTCGCCGCCGCGTTCCTCGGAGCCCTCAATAAGCACGGTGAGGTTGAGGTCGGTTCCACCGTTGGCGTCGAGCGCGCGCAGGGCCGCCAGGTGCATGGCGACGTTGCCCTTGCAGTCAGCGGCGCCGCGGCCGTACCAGCGGCCATCGCGCTCAGTCAGGGTGAAGGGATCAGACTCCCACGCGTCGGGGTTCCCGGCAGGAACCACGTCGTAGTGCGAGTACAGCAGCACCGTCTTCGCGCCCTCCTTGCCGGGGCGCTTGGCGACGATCGCCGTGGAACCATCAGCGGTAGGGATGGCCTCGGGGGTGAAGTTGGCGTCGACAAGCGCGGCGTGGACCCACTCCGCCGCCTTCGCGGTCTGGTCCTCTAGACCCGGCTCGTTGTGGACGGAATTGAAGGAGACGAGCTCCTTGAGCTGGTTGAAAATAGTGTCGCGGTCATTGTTCACAAACTCAGAAATCTTGGTCATGCACTCCAACCTACTCGGATCCTCAACTCGGCCTACCGGCCGCTAGGTAGTAACATATGCACGGTTCTAGTCCATATTGTTTATAAGTTCTTTTTAGAAAGGACCTGACATGGCGTCTACCACCGCCGAAGGTTCCCAGTCCACGCTCCGCGAGCTCACGCTGCGCGGCATCATCATTGGTGGGCTCATCACTCTTATCTTTACCGCCGCCAACGTGTATCTGGGCCTCAAGGTGGGCCTGACGTTTGCCACGTCCATTCCTGCCGCCGTGATTTCCATGGCGGTGCTGCGCCGTTTTGCCGGGCACAACATCAAAGAAAACAACATCGTGCAGACCATCGCCTCTGCGGCCGGCACGTTGTCCGCGATCATCTTCGTGCTCCCGGGCTTGGTCATGGTGGGCTACTGGCAGGGCTTTTCCTTCATCGATACCGCCGCGGTGTGCGCCATCGGCGGTGTGCTCGGCGTGATGTATTCCATTCCGTTGCGCCGTGCGCTGGTGACGGGCTCGGACCTGCCCTATCCGGAAGGCGTGGCCGCGGCGGAGGTCCTCAAGGTGGGAGATAGCACCGGTGAGGAGGGCGAGGCCGCCCACGAAGAGAACACGAAGGGCCTGCACGTCATCCTCTTTGGCGGCATCCTTTCTGCCGTCATGGCACTGCTGGCGGCCATGAAGGCGGCCGCCTCCGAGGTGGCCACCTACTTCAAGCTGGGCCCGGGCGCGACGACGCTGGGTAGCTCCCTCTCGCTGGCGCTGGTCGGCGTCGGTCACCTCGTGGGCTTGGCCGTGGGTATTGCGATGCTCGTCGGCGTGGTCATCTCCTACCTCATTCTGCTGCCCATCCTCACCGGTGGTGAGGGCCTAGGCGATCCGGCCACGCTCATGGACACTGTTGATTCCGTCTTCTCCGGCCGGATTCGCTTCATCGGCGTGGGCACCATGGCTATCGCCGCGATCTGGACGCTAATCAAGATCACCGGCCCGATTGCCAAGGGCATGGCTGAGTCCTTCGCCTCCTCCCGTGACCGCAAGGGCGGCCAGCAGGTAGCGGTGGAGGAGCGCGATATTCCGGCGCCCTACGTCATTGGCACCATCCTGGTCCTGATGATTCCGATTGGTCTGCTGCTGTGGAACTTCGTCCGTGGTACCGATATCCACGACCACATGGCCGTCCTCATCACGGTCTCCGTGCTCTTTACCTTGCTCGTGGGTCTGATTATCGCATCGGTGTGCGGCTACATGGCTGGCCTCATCGGTGCCTCCAACTCGCCGATTTCCTCCATCGGCATCATCGCGGTCATCGCTGCCGCGCTGATTATTGCCGCCGTGACCCGCGGGACGGACGCGGAGCCGCTATCGCTGGTGGCCTACACGCTGTTTACCGCGGCCATCGTCTTCGGTATCGCGACCATTTCCAACGACAACCTGCAGGACCTCAAGACCGGTCAGCTGGTCGGCGCGACGCCGTGGAAGCAGCAGGTAGCGCTCATCATCGGTGTCCTCTTCGGCTCCCTGGTGATTCCGCCGATTCTGCAGGTCATGCTCACCGGCTTCGGCTTCCAGGGCATGGAGGGTGCCGGTGAGGACGCGCTGGCTGCACCGCAGGCCGCGCTGATGTCTTCGGTAGCCTCCGGTATTTTCGATAACTCCCTGCCGTGGGATCTCATCGGTCTGGGCGCGGCTATTGGTGCCGTCATCATCATCGTGGACGAGTGCCTGCGCCACTTCACTGACAAGTACTCCCTGTCGCCGCTGGCCGTGGGCATGGGCATGTACCTGCCGGCAGCCATCACCATTGTGGTGCCGATCGGTGCGTTCTTGGGCTACTTCTACAACCGGTGGGCGGCCCGCCAGTCCAAGCCGGACTTTGCCAAGCGCATGGGCACGCTGTTGGCCACCGGCCTCATCGTGGGTGAGTCCCTCTTTGGCGTGGTCAATGCGGGCATCATCGCGGCGTCGGGCGGCGATTCCCCGCTGGAGATCTTCGAGGGCGGCACGGCAGCCAAGTTCATGGGCGTCATCCTCTTCGTTGCCGGCATTGCCGCGGCGTATAAGTGGACAGCGAAGAAGGCTGCGGCTTAAGAGCGACAGGGACTTCGTTGTGACGGGCGGTTCGTTTTAGCGGGCAGTTTACTTTGATGGGCGGTGCTTTCGCACCGCCCGTTCGTGTTGAATCTTGCAGTCGGTAGGTCTGAGTGCCAGAATGGTCGCTAGCACTTCCACATGGCAAGTGCCAGAAATGAATCAAAATCATCTATGTGGTTGGGGCTGGAGAACACTCGCCAGCCGTGCCGTCGCGGGCGTCCGTCATAGATCCAGACGTGAGTGTCGTCCTCAACAAAGCTTAAGGAGCACAAACACATGGCAAAGATCATTGCCTTCGATGAAGAGGCACGTCGCGGCCTCGAGCGTGGTCTCAACACGCTTGCCGACGCCGTCAAGGTCACCCTCGGCCCCAAGGGCCGCAACGTCGTCCTGGAGAAGTCCTGGGGCGCCCCGACCATTACCAACGACGGTGTCTCCATCGCGCGCGAGATCGAGCTCGAGGACCCGTACGAGAAGATCGGTGCAGAGCTGGTCAAGGAAGTAGCTAAGAAGACTGATGACGTTGCCGGTGACGGCACCACCACCGCTACCGTTCTGGCACAGGCTCTCGTGCGTGAGGGTCTGCGCAACGTAGCCGCTGGTTCTAACCCGATGGGCATTAAGCGCGGCATCGAGGCCGCTACCAAGAAGGTTGTTGACTCCCTGCTCTCCTCCGCGAAGGAAGTAGAGACCCAGGAAGAGATCGCCACCACCGCTGGTATCTCCGCTGCTGACCCGGCAATCGGCGAGAAGATCGCCGAGGCTATGTACACCGTGGGCAACGGCTCCGTAAACAAGGACTCCGTTATTACCGTTGAGGAGTCCAACACCTTCGGCGTCGACCTTGAGGTCACCGAAGGCATGCGCTTCGATAAGGGCTACATCTCTGGCTACTTCGCTACCGACATGGAGCGCCAGGAGGCTGTCCTCGAGGATCCGTACATCCTGCTGGTTTCCTCCAAGGTCTCCAACATCAAGGACCTCGTTCCGCTGCTGGAGAAGGTCATGCAGACCGGCAAGCCGCTGCTGATTATCGCTGAGGATGTTGAGGGCGAGGCCCTGTCCACCCTCGTGGTCAACAAGATCCGCGGCACCTTCAAGTCCGTTGCCGTGAAGGCTCCGGGCTTCGGCGACCGCCGCAAGGCCACCCTGCAGGACATGGCTATCCTCACCGGCGGCCAGGTCATCTCCGAGGAGGTCGGCCTGTCCCTGGAGACCGCTGAGATCGAGTACCTCGGCCAGGCACGCAAGGTTGTCGTGACCAAGGACGAGACCACCATCGTTCAGGGCGCTGGCTCCCAGGAGCAGATCGACGGCCGCATCAAGCAGATCCGCGCCGAGATCGAGAACTCCGATTCTGATTACGACCGCGAGAAGCTGCAGGAGCGCCTGGCCAAGCTGGCCGGCGGCGTGGCAGTCCTCAAGGTTGGTGCCGCTACCGAGGTTGAGCTCAAGGAGCGCAAGCACCGCATCGAGGATGCCGTGCGCAACGCTAAGGCAGCCGTCGAAGAGGGCATCGTCGCCGGCGGTGGCGTGGCCCTGCTGCAGGCAGCTGATGTCCTGGATTCCCTCTCTGACCTCACCGGTGACGAGGCAACCGGCGTCAAGATCGTCCGTGAGGCACTGTCTGCTCCGCTGAAGCAGATTGCTCAGAACGCTGGCCTGGAGCCGGGCGTTGTTGCCGACAAGGTTGCGTCCCTGCCGGCTGGCCAGGGCCTTAACGCTGCTACTGGCGAGTACGTGGACCTCATGGCCGCTGGCATCAATGACCCGGTCAAGGTCACCCGTTCCGCACTGCAGAACGCTGCGTCCATCGCGGCCCTGTTCCTGACCACCGAGGCAGTTGTGGCTGATAAGCCGGAGCCGGCCGGTGCAGGCGCTGGCATGCCGGACCCTGACGCAATGGGCGGCATGGGCTTCTAATGCCTAGCTTCCCGGACTGAGGCGTCTCGTCGTCGCAGCCCGTAGCAAAACGAACGCTCCCCACGGTCAACCGTGGGGAGCGTTCTCTGTTCTGAGACCTTTTTGTGTCCTTATGTCACCCCGGATGGGGGTAGATGAGCATGTTCTTGCGGAAAATATTTCTCGCTTTCACTTTGTTTGTCAGGCCTATGAATCGCTAGTGAAGCGGCTAGCGTTACGTTCTGCAGAAAATTTCTTGTCGCCTCGCGCCTGATGCTGTCTATTTCCGCAGTTAGGGACGTTGTTGCTGGTTAGGTTAACGTCGAGTGAATAAATAACGCTCGTTGCATGCTTGATTCGCAATACTCTTCACCCGAAAAATTAACTCGCCTAAACGCTTGCAAAGTCGGGGAGGTGTGCCAAAATAGTTTTCTGTGACGCCCGCTGAGGGTGTCTGCAAAACCGCAAACCCCTCCGGGCACTTCTGAGTCCGGACTTCACAAAAGGAGACCATAATGGATCTTTCTTTCGTTGCTGATCAGCTGGGCAACTTCGCTGACTTCGCTTCCGGCATCAAGAACCTCTTCCAGGGCTTCGCTAAGGCTTTCGACATCATCGCTGGTGCTGCTACCGCTGACTCCGTTGAGGTAACCCCGGACACCTCCAAGCTGGACGCCCTGTCCTCCACGAAGTAATCTTGTGCCCTTCTGAAGGGCGCACTTAATACACACACTTTCAATCCCAAGGAGATTTTAAAATGGAAACCCTGTCTTCCACCGGCATCTTCGGCCTCATCCTGCCGCTTCTCTACGCTCTGGGCGACGCTGCTTCCGGCGCCAAGAAGCTGATCGGCCTGCTCTAAGCAGCACGCTGTTCACGCAGAACTAAGCGTTAACCCCGCTGTCCCATGATGGGCAGCGGGGTTTCTCATTTCCAGAACCCTTGGGCTGGCGCAGTGGCGCGGTACGTTTTCGCAAACATGCCCTTGGGATCATGCGCTTTCCGGACCTTGCATGCGAAAACGTACCATCGCGTAAGCGGGGCGGGTACGGATCGATCATTTAAGGCCCCCGATCTTCGAGTTTTGGGGGCACTATTTGTGAGAAACGTACATTCTGGGCTGCTGCTGACGCCCGTTTGCCACTACGGGGGTAAATTGGGCGGCGGCAACCAGTTTTATCGCGCCGGATGCCTGTTTCATAGATAGAATTATTGGCATGGCTGACATTAAAGACGACGAACTCCCCGAGATCGACCTTGCGCAGACCGACGGCTACGTCGTCGATGACTCCGATGAAGACGATCCCACGCTCATCATGCCGGATGGCTCGCCGGTTGAGACCTGGCGCGAGAACTACCCATACGAAGAGCGCATGACGCGCGATGAGTACGAGTCCATCAAGCGCTCCCTGCAGATCGAGCTGCTGAAGTGGCAGAACTGGACCAAGGAAACCGGCCAGCGCCACATCATCCTCTTTGAGGGCCGCGATGCCGCAGGTAAGGGCGGCACCATCAAGCGTTTCAACGAGCACCTCAACCCGCGTGGTGCCCGCACCGTAGCGCTGGAGAAGCCGTCCCCGCGCGAATCCACGTCGTGGTACTTCCAGCGCTATATTCAGCACTTCCCGTGCGGCGGTGAAATCGTCTTCTTTGACCGCTCCTGGTACAACCGCTCCGGCGTGGAGCGCGTCATGGGCTTCTGTACGGAATCCCAGCACGCAGAGTTCCTGCGCGAGGTTCCGATGCTGGAGAACATGATTCTCGGCTCCGGCATTTCGCTGACTAAGCTGTGGTTCTCCGTGACCCGCAAGGAGCAGCGCACCCGCTTCGCCATCCGCCAGATCGACCCGGTCCGTCAGTGGAAGCTTTCGCCCATGGACTTGGCCTCTCTGGATAAGTGGGATGATTACACCCGCGCCAAGGAGGAGCAGTTCCGTTACACCGATACTGAAGAGTCTCCGTGGATCACCATCAAGTCCAACGACAAGAAGCGTGCCCGCATTAACGCGATGCGCTACGTGCTCTCCAAGTTTGAGTACACCAACAAGGACCACGAGCTCGTTGACCAGGTGGATGACAAGATCGTCAAGCGTGGTCGCGACCAGATCGGTGACTAGTCACGTCACATTGACCGCTCATTAGCGGCTCGCGAATTTGCGCCAGGCATAAAGAGAAGAGGCGGCAGGAAATCCTGCCGCCTCCTTTCTTTGCCTACCTAGTGTTTCCAGGGCTCAATCGGGTTGCCCTGCCACTCGGAGCTGCTCGGGACTTGGTCGCCGCGCATGACCAGCGAGCCGGGGCCGACGGTGGCCACGCTGCCGATGACTGAAGCAGGCAGTGCCACCGAATGCGAGCCCAGGGTGGCGCCGGCCTTGATGGTGACGGTATCCAGGCTCATGACGCGGTCCTGGAAGAGGTGCGTTTGCACCACGGTGCCGGGGCCAACGGACGCGCCTTCGCCCACGAAGCACAGGTCCGTCTCCGGGAACCAATAAGAATCAATCCACGCGCCGCGGCCAATCGTCACGCCCAGCGCGCGCAGGCCCTGGTTGATTTCACCCATGCCATAGGTGTGGGTGAAGAACCACGGGGCGGCGACCGCCTCCACGAAGGTGTCCTGCAGCTCGTTGAGCCACACGAAGGCGGACCACAGCGGGTGGTCGCCGGCGGTCTGCGTGCCCACGCAGATCCACTTGACCGCCACGGTGATCGCCATCGCGATGGCGCCCGCCACCATGAGGATGACACCGCCGAGGGCCCAGGCGGCGGCGATGCTGAGGGCGTCGGCAAGCGCGTAAAGCGTTGCCAACGTGCCCGCCAGCAGCATGGCCGAGGTCATCGGCGCCAGTAGGCGCATGGTCTCAATCGCACCACGCGCGGCCTTGACCCCAAAGCCCGGGTTGTAGGTGAGGGACTCGCCCTCCACACCGTCCACGTGGGCCTCCACGCGGCGCATGCGCTCCGGCGGGGAACCCCACCAGTTGGCACCGGACTTGGTCTTCTTCGGCGTCGAGGACAGCACAGCCACCAGCGAGTTCTTCGACAGCTTGCGGCCCGGACCGGTGATTCCGGAGTTGCCCACGAAGGAACGCTTGCCCACCTTGGTCTCACCCGTAAGCATCCAACCGCCGCCGAGCTCATAGCCGCCGATCATGGTGTCATCCGCCAAGAAGGCGCCGTCCTTGACCTCGGTGAGCTTGGGCACCATGACGGCCGTGGAAATCTCCACGTCCTTGCCAATCGTTGCACCCAGCGAACGCAGCCACGCCGGGGTGAGCTGCGAGGCGTAGATGGGGAAGAGCTGCGTGCGGGCCTCGTCCATAAGGCGCTCGATGGCCCACAGGCGCCAGCCCTTGGCGGAGCGCACCGGTGCCACACCGGGCTTGATACCCAGCGAGAGGATGCGCACGCCCAGCCAGGTTTGCAGCATGAAGGTGGCAAACGCCGCCAGGGCACCGAGCGGAGCGAAGAAGATAGAGCCGACGTAAGGGGAACCGTCGGTCACCGCGATGAGGGCAACGACCACGGCAGCGCCCACGGCCAGCGCCACGATGGGCTGGAAGGCCAGCAAGATAGAGGTAGCGCCGTAGATGGCTACCCACCACGGGCGGCGCTTCGGGGCATGCGACGGGAAGCGGTGCTTGGAGCGGCCCACCTTCTTGGCAGGAGAGCCGGACCAACGCTGGCCGTCCTTGATCTTCTTGCGCCCAGTGACGGTGGAGCCAGCCTCGACGTGGGCATCTTTGCCCACGACGGTGCCCGGAAGCAGCGTCGAGCGCGCGCCCACGCGGGCACCTTCCTTGACCTCAATGGCGCCGACGTGCAGGATATCGCTGTCGAGCCAGTAGCCGGAGAGATCGACCTCGGGCTCAATCGCGGCGTGCTTACCCAAGGTCAGCAGACCCGTCACAGGCGGCAGCGAGTGCAGGTCCACTCCGCGGCCCATCTTCACTCCCAGCGCGCGGGCATAGTTGTTGACCCACGTAGCGCCCGCGATCGAGCGCGAACCAGAAGCATCCGCCCAGCGCTCCGCTGCCCAAATACGCAGGTGCGTGGAGCCCCCGCGCGGGTACTCGCCGGGCTTAATGCCGGCGGTGATCAGCCGCGCGCCGAAACCACCGATGGGGATGCGGCCGATGGGGGTGACAAAGATGATGAGGAGAAGGATGACCAGCCACCACGGGGTGGTCATGGCCCACTCCACGCCCAGCAGGTTCGCCAGGTTGGAGCCCAGTAGCAGCCAGGCCAGCCACGTCGTGGCAGCCAGCGTCATAACGGGGATTTGGATGAGCGTCTGGGCCACGCGTGTACCAGCGCCGACGGGCTTGACCTCGCGGGCAGGCCCGGCGTCTTCGACGGACTCGGCACCAGCAAGCTGCTCTGCCAGCGAACCCAGACGCGGGTGGTCGTAGAGGTCGCGCACGGCCACGGTGGGGAAGCGCTCGCGGATGCGGCCGACCAAGGTCGCCGCGGCCAGCGAGGTGCCGCCGAGAGAGAAGAAGTCTGCGTTGACGTCCTCCACGGAAACACCCAGGGTGTCCACCCACAGCTCCGCCAGCCACTGCTCGGTGGGGTTGAGGCCGTCTGCCTCCACGCCCACTCCCGGCAGCGGCCACGGCAGGGCTTTCTTGTCCACCTTGCCGGAGGTGCGAATCGGCAGCTCATCCATGACGCAGATGCGCGGGACGAGCGCTGCCGGCATAGTCTCCGCTAGGCGGGCGTGTGCCGCTTCGTGGTCGAACCCGGCATCCGGGTCATCCAGGGAGACGTAGCCGACGAGCACGGACTCGCCGCCCGGCGTCTTCTGCACGGCCACGGCGGAGTTATACACGTTCGGCAAAGCGGCGACGTTGGCCTCCACCTCACCGAGCTCGATGCGGCGGCCACCAATCTTGACCTGGTCATCGACGCGGCCCACAAAATACAGGCCGTCCTCTTCCAGGCGCACGTGGTCGCCGGTGCGGTAGGCGCGCTCCCAACCCAGGGACTCCAGCGGCGCGTACTTCTCCGCATCCTTCACCGGGTCCAGGTAGGCGGCCAGGCCCACACCACCGATGACGAGCTCGCCCACCTCACCGATGTTCACGGGGACGCCGTGCTTGTCGACGACCACCAGATCCCAACCCTTCAGCGGCAACCCAATCGATACGGGCCTGCCCGGCAGCATGCGCTGCGCGCAGGCCACGACGGTGGCCTCGGTGGGACCGTAGGTATTCCACATCTCGCGGTCCTCGGTGGCCAGGCGGTCCGTGAGCTCCTGGGAGCAGGCCTCGCCGCCGACGATGAGAAGGCGGATGTTGTCCAGGGCCTCGGCGGGCCAGAGGCCGGCCAAGGTCGGCACGGTAGAGACCACCGTGATGTCGCGGCGGATGAGCCAGGGGCCCAAGTCCATGCCGGAGCGCACCAGGGAGCGCGGGGCCGGGACCAGGCAGGCACCGTGGCCCCAGGCCAGCCACATTTCCTCGCAGGAGGCGTCGAAGGCCACGGACAGGCCGGCTAGGACGCGGTCGTCCGGGCCGAGGGGGCCGTGCGGGCTATCCGCCAAAAAGAGGGCAGCCTCCGCGTCCACGAAGGCGGCCGCGGAACGGTGGCTCACGGCCACGCCTTTGGGCTTGCCCGTCGATCCGGAGGTGAAGATGATCCACGCGGTGTCTTCGGGGCGCGGCTCGTCGAAAAGCGCGCCGTCTCGATCGTCCTTTTCGTCGGACGTGGGGCGCGCCTCGCGCAGCATGCGGAAGCCCTCATCGGTGAAGACACCGTCGATGTCGGCTTCGCCGAAGACCATCTCGGCGCGCTCATCGGGGTCGTCGGCGTCGACCGGCACGTAGGCCGCGCCGGCGGCGAGTGTGGCCAGGATGGCCAGATAGAGCTCGCGCTTGCCGGAGGTCATGCGGATGCCGATGCGGTCTCCGCGACGCACGCCGCTGGCGTGGAGCTCGGTGGCCCATGCGGAGACGTCGGCAAGCAGCTCGGCGTAGGTGAGGATCTCACCGTCGTCGAGGGCCGCGGCCTCGGGGTAGTGCTCAGCGGTGGTCTTAACGATGTCCCACAAGGTGCGCGCGGGGGCGGCCTCGTCGCCGAGGAGGTAGTGCTCGGGGACCTCGGGCATCGCTGGGGTCTCGGGCTCATCGGTGCGGAGGGCGTGGCGGCCCCCGGTACTAGGAAGGTTTTCGGGCTCTGTCATTTAAGCATCACCGCTTTCGGTATCAGCGGGTGCGTCCGCCGCGATGATGGCGGCGGCCAGCTTGCGCAGATGCTTGAGCTGCTTGTTGGTGGATTCGTCGAGGGCTTCGTCCTCGGCCTTCGACACCAGGACGGCAAGCTCCTTGTGAGCTTTCACGCCCTTCTTGGTGGAGGCAATGATTTGGCGGCGACGATCTTTGGCATCGCGCTCACGCTTGACCCAGCTGCGGGACTCCAGGGAATCGAGCAGGCGCACCATGTCGGAGGCGTCGATGGCCAAGGTCTCCGACAGTGCGGACTGGGAGGACGCGGTCTCCGCAACGAGGCAGGTGAGCACCCAGTACTCGCGCAGGGTGGTTTGCTGCGTTTGCAGCGCGGCCTCGACGCCTTCGCGGGTGCGGCGGCGGAGGCGCTCCAGCTGGAAGGAGGGGGACTCCAAGAGCGCGGTCGGAATGGATACAGAATTCAATGAAGGCATGCCGACGATACTACGCGCCTAAGGTGGCAAACTTAAATCATGGGTTGTGGCCCATTAGTTTCAGGCTGAGGCTAGCTTCTGCACGATGAGTGTGTTGAGAGAAACGCCTTCCCGTTCTGCTTCGATGGTTAGGTCTCGGTGAAGTGACTGAGGTATGCGGAGGTTGAACTTCCCCGAAAAGCTTCGCTGCCCGAATGGTTCCGGGATGCGTTCATTGTTGCGTTGCATATCTTCTAGAGTTTCTTCGACGACGCTGCGCAACTCGGCTTCTGCGGTGGCCGCAGTGGCGTCGAGCCATGAGAGGGAGGGGAACTCTAGGACTGTGGCAACGAATTCTCCATCTTCTTCGGACCACGCGGTTTGGTAGGTGTATTTGTCTGCGAGGTTCATGATCTGCTCCTAGGGAAGGCGGTCAATGGCGTCTAAAACTTGGCGTATCTGGAAAGGCTTCGCTTTCCCATTGCGGCCCTCTTGGATATTGACTCGGGGGTCTCCCTGCCATGGGGTTTTATAGACGATGTGCGAAGTTCCACGCCGTTTCTTTCC
Organism: Corynebacterium sp. HMSC035E02; assembly: GCF_001836065.1. Classification (NCBI taxonomy): domain Bacteria; kingdom Bacillati; phylum Actinomycetota; class Actinomycetes; order Mycobacteriales; family Corynebacteriaceae; genus Corynebacterium; species Corynebacterium sp. HMSC035E02. Next base: position 122,539 of record NZ_KV827333.1, on the reverse strand, counting down.
GGCGCTTTCTTGGCGTTCGAAATAGAAGTCACACACAAGTTGCAGCTCTGAGAAGCGGACGTTTGTCCGTGAGGTCCGCATCTTTGTGAGGATCTTTTCTATCTTGGAAACCACACCTGGATGGTACCGCAAATGGTACCACTAGTGGTTTGGGTAAACCATAGGGCAGCCTTGTGCTTTCCAACCATCCGTGCCGCCCTCGACGTTGATGACGTCCCAGCCCTTTGCCTGCTCGAGGTACTGGCAGACCTGCATGCTGCGCCCGCCTAGGTGGCAGATGACGTAGATATCGCGGTCCGGGTCAATCTCGTCGATGCGATCAACTAGTTCGCCCATCGGGATGTGCGTGGCGCCCTGGGCGTGTTCGGTGTTCCACTCGTGGTCCTCGCGGACGTCGATGAGCTGGGCGTTCTCGGGTACTTCGGTGGGTTGTACGTTCTGCATGCGCACCAGCTTACGCGGGCGCGGTTGTGAGGCTGGTGGGGCACCGTAGCGTGAGCAGCACTTTCGTCCCCGGCGCGCCCTTATGCCACACTTATTCAGGTGATGAACTCCAGCGCTGTCGCGCTTATCCCCGGAGACCCCACGGGTCGCTTCTTTGGTTCTCGAGTGCTCGTGGTGGATAATTTTGACTCCTTCACCTTCAACATCGTGGACTACCTGGTGCGATTAGGTGCTGAGGTGACGGTCACCCCTAACACCGAGCCCGTGCCGCTGACTGGCTACCACGCGGTGGTTCTCTCACCGGGGCCGGGAACCCCTGAGCGTGCAGCGGACATTGGCTTTTGTGCTGAGGTGTTGAAACGTGCTGCGGTGCCGGTGCTGGGGGTGTGTCTGGGCTTCCAGGCGATGGCCCAGCACCTCGGCGCACGGATCGCTCCGGCCCCAGAGCCTGTGCACGGGCGGGTGAGCACCATACATTGCTCCGAGGATCCGCTCTATGTCGGGATTCCCACCTGTCACGATGTGGTGCGCTATCACTCATTGGTGGTAGATAAGCTGCCTTCCGGTATGAAGGAACTCGCGCATACGACAGATGGCCTCATCATGGCTGGCCGCAGCGAAGAACGCCGCTGGTGGGGCGTGCAGTACCACCCGGAGTCGATTTGTAGCGAACACGGTCTCCGGCTCTTCGAGAACTTCCTGGCTATCGCTTGTCCCGAAGCAAACGAGGTGGCATCTCCTGACGTCAAAGTCGACACCCCCTCAGTTGCGCCCCTGCCACCACTGCACGTGGAGGAGCGCCTACTCGCCATCGATCCCCTCGACGTCTTCGATGTCCTAGGCGGCAAAGGGGCGCTGCTAGAGTTCGAGGGCACTTCGATCATTGCACCGTTGGGAGAAATGGTGGGAATGGAAGCACTAGCGGAGCCCCCTCGCTTTTCCCGCCCCGCGGGGTGCCTCGGCGTTCCAGGTGTGTTCGGCTATCTGGGTTACGAGGCCCTCGGCGGCTTGCCCACACACCACCCTCATGGTCTCTTCCGCGCGCCAGGCGTGGTGGCCATCCGTGGGCAGAGAGTGCAGCTGATTTGCCAGGAATCCGCGGCCTCCTGGCTGGCACAGACCTGGCGGCTCCTCGAAGGACTCGCCGGCAACCCTGTTCAGCAAAGGCGTTTCGACACCAGTGCGATTGGCCCGCTGATCTGCCGCGATACCGCCGCCAGCTATAAGGAGAAGATCCGCCGCGCCCAAGAGCTCATCAGTGCGGGTGAGACCTACGAAGTCTGCCTCACTACCAGTCTCGAGGCGGCAGCCGATCTCGATCCGCTGGCCCTCTACCAGCGCCTTCGGCAGCAGGTGCCCGCGCCGATGCGTTCGTTGTTGGTGCTCCCTGAGCTCGCAGTGGCTAGCGCCTCCCCGGAACGCTTCCTTAAAGTGTCTGGCGGCGTCGTCTGCTCGGAGCCGATCAAAGGCACCCGCCCACGTGGCCACAACCCCACCGCCGATGAACAGCTGCGGGCGGACCTGGCCAGTAACCCGAAGGATCACGCGGAAAACCTCATGATCGTTGACCTAGTGCGCAACGATCTCACCCGTGTGGGGATTCCAGGCACCGTGCATGCCGAAGAACTCTTCGCGGTTCGCAGCTTTGCCACCGTGCACCAGTTGGTCTCCACCGTTTCTGCTCGGTTGTGCCCGGATGCCTCGCTTATCGACGTCCTCCGCTCCACCTTTCCCGGTGGCTCTATGACCGGTGCGCCGAAAGTCCGCACCATGGAGATCATCCGTGAGCTCGAGGCCGCGCCGCGTGGGGTGTACTCCGGTGCGATCGGCTATCTCGGTTGCGATGGCAGCGCTGATTTCGCTATGACTATCCGCAGCATCGTCCTGCATTCCGGGAGACTGCATTATGGCGTTGGTGGAGCGGTGCTGGCTCTTTCGGACCCGGATGCCGAGTGGCAGGAGATCGTGGATAAGTCCGCCCCGCTCCTCAAACTTTGCGGGCAGGCCTTCCCCGGGGAGCACTGCTACCGCTTCGAAGCGGGCGAGCTGCTTCCCGTCCCATCGCTTCCCGAGCCCGTGCTGATCGACTCCTTCCGTCTTGAAGAGGGCCAGGTGCGCGGCTTTGAGCTACACTGCGAGCGCTTTACCGCGGGTGCAGAGGCCTTGGGGATGGACTCCCCTCGATCCTTCCTCCACGCAGTCCAGGAACACCTGCCCGCTCGGGGGCGGTGGTTCCCGCGTCTGGAGGCTGGCCCCAGCGGTTTCGCACTTCGGTTGCGCCCTCTTCCTACTCAGCGGAAAACCACCCGTTTGCACAGCGCTACGGCAACAGTGGAATATCCGCATGTCAAGGGGCCGAATCTGGTGCTGTTCTCAGAGCTTCGTGAGCAGGACGATACCTTGCTCATCTCCGACGAGGGCGTGGTCTGCGAAACCACCACCGCAGCGCTCATCGCCTGGGATGGCGACACGATGCTCACGATGGACGCGCCTCGGCTGCGTTCGGTCACTGAGTCTCTGCTGGTTGCTGCGGTGGGAGAAGAGGGGAGCGTCGAAAAGCGCAAGCTCGGCCTGTCCGATCTTGCCGGCCTAGAGTTGTGGACCCTCAACGCCTTGCACGGGATTACCCCGGTGGTGGAGCTCGACGGGAAGCCGCAGCCGGCACCCGACGCCGCACGCCTTGAGCACTGGCGCAGCGTGCTAGATAGTATGTGCGCTACAATTCCGCGAACCCAATGAGCACGATCCCGCTCTATCTCAACGCCTCATAGCAGCATTCGATGCTCGCCTTGGGCTTTAGCGGTGCGCGGAGAGGTACTCCAGAATGGCTTTCACGCGGCGGTTGTCCTCGCTGGGGTCGAGACGCAGCTTGGTGAAGATGTTGGAGACGTGCTTGGCCACCGCGGCGGAAGACAAGACGAGATCCGTGGCGATGTCCTTGTTGGACTTGCCGCGGGACATCAACTCGAGGACCTCGCGCTCGCGCGGGGTGAGCTCGCCCAGGCCGCTGCGCCCAGAGCTCATGAGAGCCTGCGCCACGGTGGGGTCGATGACGGTGCCGCCCTGGGCCACCACGTCCAGGCTCGAGAGGAAGTCCCGCACCTCGGAGACGCGGTCCTTCAACAGGTAGCCGGTGCCGGCATCGGGGGAGTCGAAGAGCTCCACCGCATATGCGGGGGCCACATACTGGGAGAGCACCATGACGGGCAGACCCGGGTATGCATTTCTCAAGTTTACGGCGGCTTTCAAGCCGTCATCGCCCATACCTGGCGGCATGCGCACGTCCGTGATGACGATGTCCGGAAGCTCATCGCGCAGCTTATCCACCACGGCCTCCAAAGCTGGAGCAGAATCCGCCTGGCCCACAATTGAATGCCCGCGGCGCTCCAGAAGGCCGGCGAGGCCTTCGCGCAGAATGGCGGAGTCATCCGCCACGACGATTCTCAAACTCATTTCTTAAACTCCTGACTGTCCGCGATCGAGAAGAAGAGGAATCGAGCATGCCAGCCTCGTGGGCCCGCCCGGGGGAGAGCTCAGCGTCATCTCCCCGCCAAAGGCGGCGAGGCGCTCGGCCATCCCCGCCAAGCCGTGACCTTGTACAACCTGCGCGCCACCCGGGCCCTCATCCACCACGGTGATGCGCAGCGAATCATCCGCGATCACTAAAACAGACACCGGCGCGCCGGGCGCGTGCTTGGCCGCGTTGGTCAAAGCCTCCGTGCCGAAGAAGTAGCCGCAGGCCAGCACGGAGGCGGAAAGCCTGGGCAAAGGATGCGGGGCGAAGACGCTGACGTGGGGGCCGTGGGAGGAGGAGACGTCGGCAAGCGCGGCGACCAAACCGTGATCCTGCAGGACTTGCGGGTGGATGCCGTGCACCGTGGCGCGCAGGGAGTGCAGGCCGCGGTCCACGTCCTGCTTGGCAGCGGTGAGAAGCTCGGCGAGGTCAGAGGGGGCGTCGAGAAGAGCCTCCCCCAACTTCATGCTCGCGGCCACGAGGTATTGCTGCGCGCCGTCGTGCAAGTCGCGCTCGATGCGGGCGCGCTCCACCTCATAGGCATCCGCGATGGCGCGGCGCGAGGCCGTGAGTTGCGCAATTTTCTGCGCCTGCTGTTGCTCATGGTTGGTGGGCTGGGGTTTTCTTCGGAACACAGGCCCAGCATAGTGGCCCGCCCCTGCGGCAGGGGTAGTGCTGGCACTACCTTAAAGAGCAACGCTAGGACTGTTCTTTATGAGGGCCCGAGACGGTGAAATGAGAGACATGGCACAGACACTTTCCCTGACAGACATCACCAAGGATTTCGGCGGCGGCCCGGTGCTCGCCGGAATCTCCCTCGACATTGAACCGGGTGAGCTCGTGGCGGTCATGGGGCCGTCTGGTTCCGGCAAGTCCACGCTGTTGCACTGCATGTCCGGCGTGCTGACCCCCACGCACGGCAGCGTGCGCTACGGGGATGACGAGCTCTCCGCGCTTGGCGACGGCCCCCGCTCCCGCCTCCGCCTGCGCAACTTCGGCTTCGTCTTCCAGGACGGCCAGTTGCTGCCGGAGCTGAGCAACGTGGACAACGTAGCGCTTCCCGCGATGCTCAACGGGGTCTCGCGCGGTGCTGCGCGCAAGCGCGCGATGCAGCTGCTGGACCAGCTGGGATTGGGCGGTTTGGCGGAGCGTCGCCCGGCGCAGGTCTCCGGTGGACAGGCGCAGCGCGTGACTATCGCGCGTGCGCTGGTGGCTTCTCCGGGCGTGGTTTTCGCCGACGAGCCCACCGGTGCACTGGACCAGTCCACGGGCCACGAGGTCATGCAGATGCTGACCACCATCGTGCGCCAGTCCGGTGCCAGCCTGGTCATGGTCACGCACGACCCGAAGGTGGCCGACTGGATGCAGCGCCGCGTGGAGATTCGCGATGGCATCATCCACGACGACCGCCGCCTCGAGGTGATCCGATGAACACCGCGACTTTAGTCTTTGACCTGCAGCGCGAATCGATTCGCGCGCGCTCCGGAACAGGAATCGTCTCGCTTCTGGCCATTGTGAGCCTGACCATTGGTTCCGCCATTGCCTTCCTCGTCGCGGGTGGCACCTGGATGTTTTGGGAGCGCGCCCAGCACGTCGAGGAAGCCGCGCCCGCGCTCAAAGAGGCCTTCGGTAACGAGATGACGGCCTTTCTTTATCCTTGGTTTGCCCTGGCCCTGCTGGCCTGCGCCTTCATTCTTCCGGCGCTGTTTAACCTCACAGCCCAAGCCGCCGTCCTCGGCGCCTCCGGCCGGGAGCAGCGCCTGGCCACCCTGCGCCTTCTGGGGTTGAGCTCCCGCCAGGTGGAGCGCATGGCCATCGTGGAGACCGGCCTGCAAGCCATCATCGGCATCGTGCTGGGCGGGCTGATCAGCCTGCTCATCGCGCCGGTCTTTACGCAGGTGGACTTCCAGATGCGTTCTATTGCTGTATCCGAGATTCTCCTCCCGTGGTGGGGTTATCTGGCCGTGGCCGGTGTGCTCTTTGTGTTGGCCATCGGTGCGGCACTCGTCGGCATGCAGCGCGTGCGCGTGAGCCCCCTGGGTGTGGCCAAGCGCCAGATGCCCGCGGCCTATCGCTGGTGGCGCGTCATCGTCTTCCTCATCATCGCGGGTATCGGTGGTGTGTTGCTCTCCGGGAAGGCGGGACCGCCGACCGCCATGGTCATCGTGGTCATGTTTGGCATGGTGATGAGCATCAACCTCATTTCCCCTTTTATCTTGCAGCTCGGCGCACACATCATGTCTCTCTTTCCTGGCACCGCGCACTTCGTGGCCTGCCAGCGAGTGGCGGGCAATGCGCGCCCGGCGTGGAAGCGGAGTGCGGCCATCGCGTTCTTCGGCTACTTGGCGGGCTTCCTCGTTGCGGCGCCCCTAGGCTCTGATGCCTTGGCCATGGTTCTCAAAGAGGACCCGGGGATGAACGTGGTGTTTAAGGACATCTCCACCGGCGTCTTATTAACCCTCATCTTCGGCTTCACGCTGACCACCATGTCCATCATTCTGGGGCAGGTCTCCGGCATCTTCGAAGACAAGGAACTCATCCGCTCTCTGGATCTCATGGGTGTGCCGCGCGGTTTCCAGTTCCGCTCCGGTGCCCTGACCATCATGGGGCCTGTGGTGGGATTGAGCTTCTTCGGCTTCCTCTTTGGCGGCGGGATTGCCTCGCTGATGTTCTTCTCCAGTGTCGAGCAAAGCGATGTCGACGTTCTTGGCCGTCTGCTCATGGCCTTCGGTTTCTTGGCAGTGGGCTGGCTGGTTACGCTCCTTGCCATCGTGATTGTGGAGCCTCTCCGCGGTTACGTGTTGCGCACGGGACGGCGAAAAGAATGAAAACGGTACTGAAAATCTTCGGTGGCCTGTTCGTCGTTGCTCTCATCGCCGTGGTCGCGGCCGTGTACTTCTTCGGCCCCTCCTATGGCGGGGCGTTTGCGGGCAAACCCGTATTCCTCTTCAACGCCAGCGAAAAGCGCATCAACACCGCGATGGTGGATACCGCGGCGCTTACCGGCATCTACGGCGACAGCGATAAATTCCAGCGCGCCCGTGAGGCCTTTGAGGAGGATCCCACGAATGCCGATCTCCTCGATGCCGCCATCGACGCCGCCGGCGGTAAGCATTCCAAGGTCTTTAGCGCCGAAAAGGAAAAGGCGATTGAGAAGACCGCCCCCGTCGTCGACTACGACGACGGCGTCCTGCGCGCCACCGTTCCGTCCATCGGCCGCCACGATGACGGCCAGGCTTACGCGGATACCCTGGCCACAGGGTTGACCGCCCACCCGGAGGCCTGCGCCGCCGTGGTGGACCTGCGGGGCAACGATGGTGGCGACATGGGACCCATGTACGCGGGCTTGAGCCCCCTGCTGCCGGACGGCCCCGCTTTGTCTTTCGTCTCCCGCATGGGCACGACGGATGTCACCATCGACGGCAACTCCGTCACCGGTGGCGGCACACCCACCACCACGTCCGGCGGCAAGCTCGAGGTCCCCGTCGCGGTGCTCACCGATGGCGTCACCGCATCCTCCGCCGAAGCCACCCTCCTAGCCTTCCGTGGCCTGGACAACGTGCGCACCTTCGGTGAGCCAACCGCCGGCTACGCCTCCGCCAACACTGTCATTGACTACCCGGATGGGCGCTCACTCATGCTCACCACGGCCAAGGACAAGGCCCGTACCGGCGAAGAATTCGCCGAGGATCCCATCGCTCCCGACGCACCAGAGTCCGAGCTCGACGGATGGCTTGCTTCCCGCTGCAGTTAGTTAGCTGCAGTGTTAGTAAGCCGCAGCGTTAGCCAGCCCGGTTCGTTGTCGGCACGTTGCTGCTGTTCAGCCGCAACGCTAGCCTGCCCAACGCTCGCGCTCCCACCGCCAGTAGTGGTGCCACTTCCAGGGCGGGGCGACGAACTCGCCCCGCCCTTTGATAACTGCGAGGACCTGGTGAACAGCGACGTCAAGGTGGTGCTCAATCGTGGCGGCGGTGAAGTGGAGGGGCCGATAGCCGCGCTGGACGGCGTCGTTCAGCTTTTGGCGGTCGATTTCGAAACGTTGTCGGTTCTCGCCTTTGTGATAGGCGTAGCCGTCCACCTCGATGGCCACCTTGTGCTCCTCGAGCACCAAGTCCCAGCGGTAGGGCCCAATCCGCACGTTGTTGCGGACTTTGGCGTGGGGCTCAAGGCCCCGGGTGAGGTCGCGCTCCGGCTTGCTATCCGCCCCGACGATGGCCTTTTCCAACACCTCACGCGTGTGCTTGGGCAGGCGGCGAAAGTCCAGCTGTTCGGTCTCGATGCGCGAGCGCCCGTGCGGCCCGGCGAAGAAGGCCTCGATGAAGGCCACGGCATCCTCCTGCGCCATCGCCTCAATACATTGCAGCGGGCTGCAGACGTTCACCCCGTTCATGCTGCCCAGCGCTTTAGGCCGTGCCCGCCTGCTGCGAAAATAAGTGCTCGATGGGAGAGTGGAGTCGCGGATAAACTCGAGCGGGAATTGAAGGGGCTGTTCTAGGTACCGGCGCGCGGCGGAATAGCCATCAAGCGCTAAATCAGGCCATTCACGTGACATGATTTGTGCTAGCTGAAGCGGTGTGGGCTCCTCTGAGAGGTAAAAGCCATTCGCAATCTTGATGGCCCCCTTGCGCCGAGCCCCGCGGGAGACATCGCGCCCCCGATAAATCTCAATCAATGTTCCCCCCCGGAACGAAAAAAGGTACGTTTTCGCAAATAGTGGCGAAAAACTGGTAGGTTTTCAGCCCCTATTTACCAAAACGTACCTGACAGTGTCGTCGCCGGCATGCGGAACGCGGCTGCTTACTTGAAGCGAGCCTTTGCTTCCTCGAGGATCTTCTCTGCCTCAGCCTTGTCTCCCCAGCCGGAGCCGGTAACTTCCTTGTTCGGCTCCAGGTCCTTGTAGCGGGTGAAGAAGTGCTCGATCTCGTCCTTGATGTGCTGCTCTACATCGTTGATGTCCTGGTAGCGCTCCCAGCGCGGGTCATCGACGACGGCGAGCAGCTTGTCGTCGCCACCGGCCTCGTCGGTCATCTTGAACACGCCGAGGACGCGAGCCTCAACGACAACGCCCGGGAAGACCGGCTCCGGGAGGATGACCAGCGCGTCCAACGGGTCACCGTCCTCACCCAGGGTGTGGTCGATGAAGCCGTAGTCAGCCGGGTAGGCCATCGGGGTGAACAGGTAGCGGTCGAGGTGGACCTTGCCGGTCTCGTGATCGATCTCGTACTTGTTGCGGGAGCCCTTTGGGATCTCGATGGTTACTTCAACGCTCACGGCTGAATCCTCCATAACTAATAGGTTGGCATGTGCTCCGCTTAGTCTACCGCGCTAGTCTAAAGGGCGATGAAAGCTAAGCATGTCTGGTGGAGTACTGCGGCCCTCGTCACGGCGGGAGCCGTGGCGGCGACGGCCGCCTTGGGCGTAGAAATCCAGCGCACCTACGATCACCTGGACCACGGCCAGCCCTATAAACAGGAAGAACCCACAACACTGGTCCAGCCCGTCGAGCCCGGTGATATCGACGCCGCCGCGCTCAAAGCCAGGTTGGATGAGCTAGGCAAGGACAAGGCTCTAGCCACTTTCGGCGGGCAGATCATCGACACCACCACCCAGGACGTGCTGTGGGAGCGCGAGCCCGCAAAGCCGCTGACCCCGGCCTCCGCCACCAAGGTCCTCACCCTCGCCGCGGCTACGCTCAAGCTCGACGAAGAAGAGCGCCTGACCACCGAAGTGGTCGCAGGTGAGCACGAGGGCGAGATCGTTATCAAGGCCGCCGGCGATGTCTGGCTGACGGACGAGCGCCTCGATGAGCTGGCGGAACAGATTCAGCAGAAGATGGATACCGTCACGCGGGTCTCCATCGACACGTCCATCTGGGCCGGGCCCGACCAGGCACCGGGCTGGGATGATGACAATATTGACGGCGGTTTCGTCGCCCCCATCCAGCCGGCCATGCTCTACGGTGGGCGCATTGGGGAGAAGACCGGCGACGTTCCGCGCTCCCACGAGCCGGCCCTCGACGTCGCCCGCGCGTTGGCCTCCCGCCTGGGAACCGACAAGGCGGACACGAGCTCAGCGCCCGAGAACACCGAGGTCATCGCAGCTACAGAATCTGAGCCGTTGGCTTTGCGCGCCCAGGAAGCGGTGAAGGATTCCGATAACGTCATGGCGGAGGCCATCGCCCGCGAGCTGGCCGTCAGCCAGGGCGCGGAAGCAAGTTTCGAGGGCGCCACGAAAACCATGCTCGACGTGCTTAAAGGCCACGGCATCGACATCAGCGACATCACCCTCAAAGACGGTTCCGGCCTGTCCCGCGATAACCGCATCCCCGCCGACGTACTCGCCCACATCATGGACCAGGCCGTAGCCACCGAGGAGCTGCGCCCGCTGTTGGGCTACCTGCCCCTCGCCGGCGGTGAGGGCACGCTCTACCAGCGCTACCCCGATTCGCCGGCCCGCGGGTACGTTCGCGCCAAAACCGGCACCCTCACGGGAACCTCCGCGCTGACCGGCACCGCCCAGGGCCAGTCGGGTCGCGTGTACGCCTTCGCCTTCTTAGTCAACGACGGCGAAGTCACCTCCGCCCGCCAAGCCCAAGATGCTCTCGCCGCTGCCCTCCATGACTTCTAAGAAACCTTTTTGGCCGCGCAGAAGCCCCAACTTTTTGGCGTGCCGCGTCGCCGCCCGCGCCGTGGTCGGTGAGCAGCCACGCGCCATCGCCGTGGGCTTGTCCGGCGGGGCCGATTCCTTGGCGCTGACCGCCGCTCTCGTGGCCGAAGGACACGAGGTGACAGCGCTCTGCGTCGACCACGGCTTACAGGAAGGCTCGGCCGCGCAGGCGCGCCGGGCTGCCGAGCAGGCCCACGCCTTGGGAGCGGGGGCGGAGGTGTTGCGGGTGGACGTCGGCAAGCAAGGTTCCGTGGAGGCCGAAGCCCGCGCCGCCCGGTATCGTGCCTTCGCGCCCTGGGGTGAGGTGGCGGTGGCGCATACCGCTGATGACCAGGCCGAAACCCTGCTGCTGGGTGCCCTGCGGGGGAAGGTCGCGGGCATGCGCGAGCGCTCCGAGGTGGAGGGCGTGCGCGTTGTGCGCCCCCTGCTGAGCGTGCGCCGCGCCCAGACCGAGGCCGCCTGTGCGGAGCTGGGGCTGGAGGTCTGGCAGGACCCCCAGAACCAGGATGCGTCTTTCCGCCGCGTAGCACTGCGCCGCGAGATTCTCCCGCGCCTGCAGGAGATCGTGGGCGGAGACCCCGTTCCGGCCTTAGCCCAGGCAGCCCACGACGCCGCGCTTGACGACGCCTTCCTCAGCACCCACCCCACCGCCGACTGCGCCGAGCTGGCCGTTCTCCCCGAACCAAAACGCCGCCGGGCGATCGCTGCGTGGCTGCGCGTGGAAGGAGTGGAGGTTACGCGCGAGGCAGTGCGCGGCATCGATGCCCTGTGCACGCAGTGGCATGGCCAAGGCCCCGTCGCCGTCCGTGGGGAAAAGAAAGGTACAAGGTTGGAAGTCGCACGCGTTGGTGGCAAACTGTCACTATTGCCTCGGTCAGCAAAGGAGCGCTCACGTGCACGATAACCATGATTTAGCCGTCCCCGCCCATCCTTATGGAGAGGACATCAAAAACGTTCTCATCACCGAAGACGATCTTCAGGCGCGCATCCAGGAAATGGCGGATCGCGTGGCGGAGAAATACCGCAACACCGACGAGGACCTCATCTTGGTCTGCGTGCTCAAGGGCGCGGTTTTCTTCCTGACGGATTTCGCCCGCAAGCTTGCTATCCCGTCCCAGCTGGAGTTCATGGCGGTGTCCTCCTACGGTAACTCGGCCTCCTCCTCGGGTGTGGTGCGCATTTTGAAGGACTTGGACCGCGATATCGAGGGCCGCGATGTGGTCATCGTGGAGGACATCATCGATTCCGGCCTGACCTTGTCCTGGCTTATCCGTAACCTGCAGGGCCGCCAGCCACGATCCCTTGAGGTGGTCACCCTGTTGCGCAAGCCAGAGGTGGTTAAGGCAGAGCTTGACCTGTTCGATGTAGGCTTCGATATCCCCAACGAGTTTGTCGTGGGGTATGGCCTGGATTTTGCCGAGCGCTACCGTGACCTGCCCTATGTAGGTACGCTGCATCCGGCGGTCTACAGCAACGATTAATCTTTATTCTTGTCCGGCGCTTTAAGCCGCAATTGTGCAAGGTAGTTAATGAAAAACAAGAACATCATCCGCTACGGCTCCATCGCGGGCCTGGTTCTCATCCTGCTGTACGCATTCACGTTCTTTACCAACGATGCCCGCAGCTTCAAGCAGGTGGACACTTCGGTGGCCATGCAGCAGTTAGCGGATAAGAACGTTGAGGAAGCGCAGATCGATGACCGCGAGCAGCAGCTGCGCCTCAAGCTCAAGAAGCCGGTAACGGTAGAAGAGCAGGAGGGCATCGAGGAGGTCATTGCCAAGTACCCGGCACGTGCCTCCGAGCAGGTCTTCAACGCGGTCAAGGATTCCGGTGCGGATAAGTACCAGACCAAGGTCACGCAGGATTCCTTCATCGGTTCCATGATCAGCTTCCTGCTGCCCATGCTGATCCTCTTCGCGTTGCTGTTCTGGATGATGACCCGCATGCAGCAGGGCGCGGGCGGCATGTTCGGCATCGGCGGCTCCAAGGCGAAAGAGCTGACCAAGGACATGCCCACCAACACCTTCGCGGATGTGGCCGGCGCGGATGAAGCGGTGGATGAGCTCCAGGAGATCAAGGACTTCCTGGATGATCCGGAGCGCTACCATGCGCTGGGCGCGAAGATCCCGCGCGGCGTGCTGCTCTATGGCCCGCCGGGTACCGGTAAGACGCTTCTGGCCCGCGCCGTGGCGGGCGAGGCCGGCGTGCCTTTCTATTCCATCTCCGGTTCCGACTTCGTGGAGATGTTCGTCGGCGTGGGTGCCTCCCGGGTGCGTGACCTGTTCAAGCAGGCCAAGCAGAATAGCCCGTGCATCATCTTCGTCGATGAGATTGACGCCGTGGGCCGCCAGCGCGGTTCCGGCACCGGCGGAGGCCACGACGAGCGCGAGCAGACCCTGAACCAGCTGCTCGTGGAGATGGACGGCTTCGGTGACCGTGAAGGCGTCATCCTCATCGCCGCGACCAACCGCCCCGACATCTTGGACCCAGCGCTTCTGCGCCCGGGCCGCTTCGACCGCCAGATCCCGGTGACCAACCCGGACCTGGCCGGCCGCGAGCAGATCCTGCGCGTGCACGCCAAGGACAAGCCGTTGGCCAAGGAGGTCGACGTGGCGCAGCTGGCCAAGCGCACCGCCGGCATGTCCGGCGCGGATCTGGCCAACGTACTTAATGAGGCCGCCCTGCTTACCGCCCGCATCGGTGGCAACGTCATTACCTATGACGCGCTGGAGGAGGCCACCGACCGCGTCGTAGGCGGCCCGCGCCGCCAGGGCAAGATCATCTCCGAGCACGAGAAGAAGGTCACCGCTTACCACGAGGGCGGCCACACTCTGTCCGCGTGGGCGCTGAAGGATATCGAGCGCGTCTACAAGGTGACCATCCTGGCCCGCGGCCGCACCGGCGGCCACGCCATGACCGCGCAGGAAGACGACAAGGGCATGTACACCCGCGATGAGCTGTTTGCTCGCCTCGTCTTCGCTATGGGCGGGCGTGCCGCGGAGGAGCTCGTGTTCGGCGCACCCACCACCGGTGCGTCCTCCGATATCGAGCACGCCACCAAGATCGCGCGCTCCATGATCACTGAGTACGGCTTCAGCCCGGATTTGGGCACCGTCAAGTACGGCAAGGAGCAGGGCGATCCCTTCGCCTATGCCGCCAGCGGCGGCTCCATCGACTACTCGGATGCCGTGGCCGCCAAGATTGATGAGCAGATGGCCTACCTGCTGGACCGCGCGCACCAGCAGGCCTATGACATCCTGTCCGAGCACCGCGACTACCTGGATAAGCTCGCTGAGATGCTATTGGAGAAGGAAACCCTGCGCCGCCCGGACCTCGAGGGCATCTTCGAGGGCATCGAGCCGCGCGAGGCTTTCGACGTCTTCCCGAACGAGGACGCTCGCTTCCCGCGCCAGGCCGGCCGCGAGCCGGTAAAGACCCCGGTCGAGCTTGCCCAGGAGCGCGGCGAGGAGCTGCCGAAGCGCATGACGCTTCTCGACGCCTCCCGTGCCGCCCGCGAGCGCCGCCACGCGGAGCTCGAACGCGCGAAGGAAAACGGTGACGAGGCCGCCGCCGCGACATCGGAGGCGCCGGTCGAGGAGATTGGCTTCAGCTTCGGCCAGCACGCGGGTGACTACGTGGATCCGGAGAAGGGTAATACCTTCTTCGGCGAGTCCGATATCACCGAGCCCACCGGTCGCGAGCTCAGCGCAGACGAAGCGGTCAGCGATGGGGCGCAGGAAGAAACTGTTGCCCCAGAACAGGCTGGCCCCAGCCACGAGGACACCCAAGAGATTCCGCGTGTGCCGGATGCCGCCGCATCGCAGCCAGAATCCCAGCCCCAACCAGAACACCAGCCGCAGCCACGCGAACCGGAACGCCGCGGCCGCCACGCCAAGCCGGAGGAGCACGCCTGGGGCGCTCCCGGCTGGGGAGAACATGAACACCGCAACAACCCGTACAAGGATGGCGACACCAATGAGCGATAACATCCCGGCGCAGCGCGACTTCGACCACGAGCGCGCCGAAGCAGCCATCCGCGAGCTGCTCATCGCAGTGGGCGAGGACCCCGACCGCGAGGGCCTGCGCGAGACCCCGGCCCGCGTGGCCCGCGCCTATGCCGAGGTCTTCGCAGGTCTCCACCAGGACCCGACTGAGGTCCTGCACAAGACCTTTGCCGAGGAGCACCAAGAGCTCGTCCTCGTGCGCGATATCCCCATCTATTCCACCTGCGAGCACCACCTCGTGCCCTTCTACGGCACGGCGCACATCGGCTATATCCCTGGCTCCGACGGCCACGTCACCGGCCTGTCCAAGCTGGCTCGCCTGGCGGACATGTACGCAAAGCGCCCGCAGGTCCAGGAGCGCCTCACCAGCCAGATCGCCGATGCGCTGGTGGAGGTCCTCCACGCGCAGTCCGTCATCGTCGTCATCGAGTGCGAGCACCTGTGCATGGCCATGCGCGGTATCCGCAAGCCGGGGGCGACCACGACGACATCCGCGGTGCGCGGCGGATTCAAGAAGAATGCGGCCTCCCGCGCGGAGGTCATGAGCCTGATTAGGAGCTAGCAGCAATGGCAGTCAGTGATCTCACCGTTCCCGGCCGCACGCTGGTCATGGGCATCGTCAATGTCACCGAGGACTCCTTCTCCGACGGCGGGCGCTGGATCAACATCGACGATGCACTTACCCACGCCCGCCACCTTGTCGCCTGCGGCGCGGACATGATCGATGTCGGCGGTGAGTCCACCCGCCCGGGTGCGGTGCGCGTGGCTGCCGAGGAGGAAGAACGCCGCGTCGTGCCCGTCATCAAGGCGCTGCGCGAGGAGGGGATTAAGACCTCGGTGGACACGATGCGGGCCTCGGTTGCTCAAGCCGCTGCGGAGGCCGGCGTGGACATGATCAATGACGTCTCCGGTGGTGCGGCCGACCCGGACATGTACCGCACCATGGCCGAAACCGGCCTGCCGGTCTGCCTCATGCACTGGCGCACCGTCCAGTTCGGCTCGGCCGCCGGTGTGGCCGACCATGGCGGGGATGTGGTGCGCGATGTCCACGAGTCCCTGGCGAAGCTCGCTGATAACGCCCTGCAGGCCGGTGTTAGCCACGACAATATCGTCGTGGATCCGGGCCTGGGTTTTGCCAAGTCCCCGCAGGATAACTGGGCTTTGCTCAAGGCTCTGCCGGAGTTCCTCCAGGGCGAGTTCCCGCTGTTGGTGGGCGCGTCCCGCAAGCGCTTCCTCGCCGCCATCCGGGAAGATCGCGGCGCCGAGTCCAGCCCGCTGCTCGCGGACCCGGCCACCGCGGCCGTCACCGCCATCTCTGCGCAGATGGGTGCGTGGGGCGTGCGCGTGCACGAGGTGGAAGTCTCGCGCGATGCCGTGGATGTCGCCGCGGCCTGGAACGCGGGCGCGGCCTACACCGGCGGCGCGCATGCCTCCGGCAGCTACGCCAACGGCGCGGACGGCGGAACAGTGGTGTCCACTTCTTTGGGAAAGGCATAAAACATGGCGGATCGCATTGAACTCACCGGCCTGGAGTGCTTTGGCTACCACGGCGTCTTCGAGGAAGAGAAGAAGACGGGGCAGCCCTTCATCGTGGATATCACCTGTTGGTTGGACACCGCGGGAATCGGGGATGACCTGTCCCGCACGGTGAATTACGCCGAGCTTGCCGACGTCGCCGCGGACATCGTCGAGGGCCCCTCCCGGGACCTTATCGAGACGGTGGCTGAGGAGGTCGCCGAGACCGCGATGCAGCGCTTCGGGCTTCTCCATGCCATCGAGGTGACCATCCACAAGCCGAAGGCGCCCATCCCGCGCACCTTCGCGGACGTGGCAGTCGTGGCCCGCCGCTCCCGAAAGAGGATGGCAGGCTAATGCGCGCCGTGCTGTCTATCGGCTCCAACATGGAAGACCGCTGCGCGCTGCTGCAGACCGTCTTCGACGAGTTTGCCGATGAGACCATCGCCGCCTCTCCGGTCTATGCCACCCCGCCGTGGGGCGTGACTGACCAAGATGAATTCCTCAACGCGGTGCTCATCGTGGACGTGGACTGCACCCCGCTGGAGCTGCTGCGCCGCGGCCAGAAGTTGGAGGAGGCCGCTGAGCGCGTGCGCGTGCGGCACTGGGGCCCGCGCACCTTGGACGTGGACATCGTGCAGATAGACGGCGTGACCTCTGAAGACCCCGAGCTTATCCTGCCGCACCCTTATGCCCACGAGCGCGCCTTTGTGCTCGTGCCGTGGCTGGCCGCGGATGAGCACGCGGAGCTCAACGGCACCCCGGTGCGCGAGCTCATCGCCGACCTCGATGAGGACGAGGTCGCTGCGGTGAAGGAACTGGGGGAGTAATGACGAGGACGTCGATTGGCGCGCTTGTCGGCACCGCCCTCTTCGTGGCTGCGGCGGCTGCCACCCTCACCACCCGCTTTTATGGCTCCATGCTGGCCATTCCGGCAACCGTATCGATTTCTCTGTGGGCTATGGCGCTGGTGTGCGTGCTGTTGACGCTCAAGGTGCGCGGTGCCAAGGAGGACGAGCACGGTATCGGCCTGGATAACTCGCAGCTCAATCCCATGACCATCGCGCAATTCCTGCTTGTCGGCAAAGCCTCGGCGTGGACCGGGGCCATCGTGGGCGGGGCCTATGCTGGCATGGCGGTCTACGTGGTGCCGCGCGCCGGTGAGCTCGTCGCTGCGGCTGGTGACCTGGCCGGGGTGGTGTCTTCGGCGCTGGGCGGTGCCGCGATGTGTGTTGCCGGAGTGGTGTTGGAGCGACACTGCGAGGTGCCACCTCCAACTGATGGGGCACAAGCGGTAAGTTAGTGGGCATGACGAGCCCGCACCACGCCCCTGATCCCCAGTACGAGTCGGCCCCGGATGATCGCCCGACCACCCAGTTTTCTGCGCAGCCGGACTCTCAGCCACCGACAACGGCGGAGTCTTCCCAGGACGGTTCGAAGACGGATGCTGGTTCTATTGGGCTTATCATCCTCGTCATCCTCGCGGTCATCGCCAGCCTGGTCATGTTGATTTCGGGTTCGGCGAACGCACTGAAGATTGCCCTGCTGGCTGCCCTGTGGGCCGCGGTGTTGGGCTTCTTCTTGGTGGTGCGCTATCGCCGTCAGGCCCATGAGGCCAAGGAGCTTCTGGCGGTGGAGCGCGCCCATGCCGCATCCACCTTGACCGCTTCCGGTGCTTCGAGCGCGGATAACAGCAAGGTCCTGGCGGAGATCCGATCGGAGCTGGAAGCCATCCGCACCCAGATCGAGGAGATCTCCGGGCGCGAGTGGGTCTACGAGCCGGCCGCCCTGTATGCGGAGGCTCGCCGCATCCAGGAGCTGGAGCGCAAGGCTGGCGGCGCTGGCGTGGATGAGCGCGGCGATGCCCCCAACGTGAACTTCACCCAGAAGTCCGGCGGCGCGCCGTCTGCCGACGCCGTCGCAGGCCGCCTCGGCTCGCAGCCGACCCACCCGGTGAGCAACCCGCTGGATAACCTGCTCGCGGATAACGCCCGTTCCAACACCCAGCAGCCTGCTGCGAAACCCGCCGAGCAGCCTGCTCAGCAACCCACTCCGAAGCCAGCCGAGCAGTCTGCCGCGAAACCCGCGGAGCAGCCCGCGGATCAGCAGGGCACCCGCCCGGCACCATCCCCGTTCGGCGCACCGCAGCCGTCGCAGGGCCGTCCTCCGGCGTTTCGCCCTATGGGAGCACCGCAGCCTCAGCCTCAGCCAAAGGCCGACAAGCCCCAGCCCAAGGATGACAAGCCACAGGCAAAGGCAGAGAAGCCGCAGGCGCGCACCGAGCAGAAGCCGCAGCAGTCGAAGCCCCAGACTCGGTCGCAGCAGAAGGCGCCGGAGTTCAAGACCGATAGCTTCCAGGCCGTGCAGTGGAACCAGGGTGCTGCGGGTGCGCAGCACGTCAAGGAGGATGCTAGCCCCGCGCAGCAGCCGCACCACCGCCACCGCAAGCCGGAAGCAGATACCGCACAGCCCGACACCCGTGGCCGCCGTCGTAGCGATGAACACCGCGAGGGCGCGGTCTCCGTGGCTGAACTCATGGCGCGTAGCAAGCGCCGGAAAGAACAGCAGAACAAGGACGTGAAGAAGTAGATGTCTGCTCCGCGCATGCGAGTGGCGGTCTGGGGTAATTCCCGAGCCGGCATTAACTTCGCCCTCCGTCTGGAGATGGCTGGCCACACCATTGAGAAGCTTGAGGACCCCGCCCAGCTGGACCGCTTCGATGCGCTGATTCTCGCCGCGACGGCGAGGGAGCTGGAGGGGGCAGTGGGGGACGTCGAAAAGCACGTGCGCCCCAAGCAAATCGTCATCCACACCTCATTGCTGGCTGGGGTGGAAGCCCTTGATGAGCTGGAAACGCGCGGGTGCCTGACGATTGCCGCAGCTCCCCTGGGCGACTCCTACGCGGTGGGCACCCTCGATGAGGTGGCGGAGACCGTCATTGGGTTGCTGCTCTCGGAGATTCACCAAACTGCAGAAACGGTGCCGGCGGCACAACGTGCCGAGCGAGCCGCGCGGTTGTACTACGCGGAGATGCTCGGTGAACTCAGCGCGTGGGCGGCGCTTAAGGCGGGGATTATCGAAGATTTTATGGGCAGTTCCTTCGACCTTGACGCTGGCGACATCATCGATGCTTACCCCGCCGCCGTGGAGCTGGGCATGGCGCGCAACTACCGCGACGTCGCCCGCATGGTGGGTGAGAAGAAGAACATGGAAGAACTGGAACTGTGGGCAGTAAGAAAGGAAGCGCCGTGGCAGAGCAACTCCTAGTGGAGGACAACGAGCGCATCCGCATGGTCGGCAGCGCCTACCGCAAGACCGGCAAGCGCGTAGTGCTGGTGCCACTCGGCCGCGATATTCACGCCGGGCACCTGGCACTCGTGCAGGCAGCACAACGCGTGCGCGGTGGCATCGTGGTCGTGGCAGTGGACCCGGAGACGGACATCTCTTCCCTCGATGGGGTTGATGTGGTGTGGCGCTACGACCAGCAGAGTCAGCGCACGCGGGTCCTTGCACCCGACCACGGCATGGAGGACGTGAGCGCGGAGCTGACCCGCATTGTGGCGCTGACCTGCGCGCTGGGTCCCAGCGATGTGTTCATGGGGGAGAAGGACTACGAGCTGCTCGTGGCCACCCAGCAGGCCTTTACGGACCTCCACATTGCGGCGCGTGTGCAGGGCGTGCCCTCGGTGCGTATGCCCGATGGGGTGGTGATGAGCCTGCGCAATGCCGACGTCGCACCGGAGGCCCGTGAGCAAGCCAGCGCCTTGTCAGCGGCACTCACCGCCGGTGCGTACGCGGCGGAATCCGGAGCCGAGGAAGTTGTCCGTGTGGCACGTGAAGTGTTGGCCGCCGCGGGCGTCGAGCCGGAGTACGTGGAGCTGCGCGGACGCGACCTGGGTGAAGCCCCAGCAGAGGGCGATGCCCGCCTCTTTATCGCCGCCACCATTGGCGGCGTGCGGCTCATCGATAACGCGGGCGTGCCGTTGGGCATTGGCTTCCGTAACTTAGAACAGCGCGGATAAAAGTCTGTGGCGCAGGTCTCCACCAGCTAGGTTGGAGACATGAAGATTGGAATTCTGGGAGCCGGCGCCATCGGCGGATACTTTGGCGGAAAACTGAAAGCAGCGGGCCACGACGTCGCCTTCGTCGCCCGAGGTGAGACCTTGCGGGTGCTGGGGGAGACGGGCGTGACGCTGATCGACGCCCACGCAGAACCTACCACCACCGAGGTCATTAAGGTCCCGGCTGCGCGAACCTTTGCCGAGGTCAAAGAACTCTTGGGTGGGCTGGACGTGGCGATTATCGCGTCGAAGGCGCTGCCGGGTAATGAAACCTTTGGAAGCGCGGAGGACCGCGAGGCCCTGCGAGGAACCCCGGTGGTGACCACACACAACTCGGTCGAGATTCCGTACCTAGCGGCCGAGGAGTTCGGGGAGGAGAACATCCTTGCCGGTGTCGCGCGCGTTTATGCCACCCGTCTGGGGCCGGCGCAGATCAAGCGCAACCCGGGGCCCTTGGCTTTGGCTTTCGGGCCGCTGAGTGACGATGCGCCGGAGTCACTGCGCCGCACGGGCGAGGAGCTGTCGGCAGCGCTGAAGGAGGCGGGTGCCTCCAGCAAATTCCACGACGCCGCGCTTGTCGACGTCTGGTCGAAAGCCATGTTCGTCACCCCGACAGGCACTCTGGGCGCCTTGGTGGATAAACCTATCGGCTACCTCTGCCAGGAAATCCCCGGCCAGCTTGAGGCATTCATGAGGGAAGTCGAGGCTGTCGGGTGCGCACTCGGCGTGAAGCTGCCGGAGAACGTGGTGGAACAGACCATGGAGTTCGCCCGCCAGCAGCACCCGGACAGTACGTCCTCGATGCAGCGCGACATCAAGGAAGGGCTTCCCAACGAATTAGACGCCCAGGTCGGAGCGATCCGACGCATGGGCGTCAAGGCTGGGGTTGCAACCCCGTTGTGGGATTTTGCGCAGGAGGTGCTGGAGGCACAGTTGCGCACCGCCTAAGAGTGCGCACTGCGCAACGTCGGTGCCTTATTCGGTACCGATCTTGCCGTCCTTCTTCCACACCACAACCACGGCCGGGCGCGGGGTGGACTTGCCGCCGTCAGGCCAGTGGGAGGTGGCGTTCTCAAAGGTGGCGTCGTCAGCCTCGCCCGGGTGTTGAACGTTGACCATGACGCGGTCATCGTCGACGATCGGTCCACAGGTCTCCGCGCCCGCCGGGACGGTGAGGAAGCACTTGAGTTCGCCGCGGGTCTCACCCTCGGTGGTCACGGCGTAGAGGCCATCGTTGGAGTCCAGCGCGTTGCCGTCGGTAGAGATCCACAGGTTGCCGTGGTTGTCGAAGGCCAGGTTATCCGGGCAGGAAATCGGGGAGACCTTCTCCTTATCGAAGCCACCGAAGTAGGTGCTGGCCTCACGCGGGTCACCACACACCAGGAAGAGGTTCCAGGTGAACTTCTCGCCGGCGTGGTCATCCTCGAGCTCCATGACCAGGCCGTTCTTGTTCTCCTTGACCGGAGCCCATTCCTTGGCGTCTTCCTTGTTCTTCTTGGCGTTCTCGCCGGTGGCGCCGCGGTACTTGTTGTTGGTCAGCGCGATGTAGACCTTCTCGGTCTCCGGGTGAACCTCAACGTCTTCCGGACGGTCCATCTTGGTGGCGCCCACCTTGTCGGCGGCCTCACGGGTAAAGACGGCGACTTCTTCGGCGGACATGCCGTCCACGTGGGACTCGAACTTGTTGTTCTCCGTATCGGAGGTCAGCAGCTTGACCCACTCGCCGCTGCCGTCGAAAGCGCCGTCCTCCGGCAGGACACCGGAGCCGTCGATTTCCTTCTCCGGGGAGTTACCTTCCATCTTGGCCACGTACAGGGTGCCGTGGTCCAGGATGGTCATGTTGTGCTCAAGGTCGCCTTCCTTGTACTTCTTGGAGGAGACGAACTTGTAGACGTACTCGAAGCGGGAGTCATCGCCGGAGTAACAGACCACAGTGCCATCCTTGGTGATGTGGATGTTGCCGGCCTCGTGCTTGAAGCGGCCCACAGCGGTGTGCTTAATCGGGGTGGACTTCGGGTCCAGCGGATTGATCTCCACGAGCCAGCCAAAGCGGTTCGGCTCGTTCGGCTCCTTGGTTACATCGAAGCGGTCATCGTACTTTTCCCACTTGCGGTCGGACGGACCTTCCTCGATGCCGAAGCGCTTGAGGGATTCAGCGGCCTTCTCATCCTTGACATCGCCACCGGCGAAATACTGGTCGAAGTTCTCTTCGCCGGAGAGCATGGTGTTCCACGGGGTCACGCCACCGGAGCAGTTGTTGAGGGTACCAAGGACCTTCTCACCCTTCGGGTCGGCGGAGGTCTTCACCAGGTCGGTGCCCTTAGCGGGGCCAACCAGGGTGAACGGGGTGGTAGCGGTAATACGGCGGTTGAGCGGGCCGAATTCGCGCTTGAGTTCGCCGGAGCCCTTCACCTTGGAAACCTCAAGGATGGTGTGGCCGTGGCCAGCCCAACCGATCTTTACCTGCTCCTCGGTGGGGTTCTCCGGGTCGTAGTCCGGGAACATCATCGGCTCGGTGGTGTACTCATGCGAGCACATGTAGATCATGCGGTTCTTGTCATCCGGGTGCTCGATGAGGCCGGCGAAGTCATTGTTGAAGCCGAACTGCTTCTCCGCATCCGCGGCAGTCTGGTTGTTGACGTCGAATTCCGGCGCGCCCTCGATGACCGGGTCACCCCAGGCAATCAGGACGGACTGCTCATAGCCCTTGGGGATGACGACCTCATCCTTGGTGTTGGCCTCCACGGCTTCAAAATGCATGCCCTCGGCAGAGGTGAGCTCGATGTCAGAGCCCTTAACCTCGCTGGTCTTGTCGGAGGAGCCGCCAGCCGCAGACCCGTTGTCATCCGGCGCGGCACACGCAGCCAGCGCAGAAGAACCACCGACGGCGACGACGGCCAGACCACCGGCGCGCAGAGCAGTGCGGCGGGAGAACTGGTCACCAAAGTAAGGGTTATCGGAGGTGTTCTCGCACTCGCCGAAGCAGGCATTACCGCACTTGTAGGTGCAGGTAAGAGAAGAACGAGAAGAGGTAAACATGTTAGCCAAGAGATTGCGGCCGTTGAGTGCCATGAAAATATGCTCCAAAAATCGAACTCGTTGGTTGCGCGGGGATGTCGCAACGGACGCACTGAGTTAATACGGTTGAGATGGCCGCGCGGTTGATACTGTCTAACGGCTAGATGAACACTCTGTGAACCGGGATCGCGCCAGCGTATGGGGATCGACTACCCTAGACAACCGTGAGCGAGAAGAAGAATACTGAAGTTACTGACGTCCCCGAGCAGCTGCGCATCCGCCGCGAGAAGCGCGCCCGACTGTTGGAGTCCGGCACCGAGCCTTATCCGGTGACCGTGGACCGCACGATCTCCCTGCGGGATCTCCGCCAGCAGTTTCAGGTCGTTGCAGAGGGCGAAGAGCCGGCCGCGGAAGAGGGCGTCACCTACCTCAGCGCGGGTGAGGAGACTGACGTCGAGGTAGCCATCGCCGGCCGCCTTATCTTCATGCGTAATACCGGCAAGCTCTGCTTTGCCACCTTGCAGGATGGTGATGGCACCCAGGTACAGGCCATGCTGTCGCTGGCGGAGGTAGGGGAGGAGCGCCTCGCCGCGTGGAAGTCTGACGTTGACCTGGGTGATTTCATTTCCGTACGCGGCCGCGTCATTGCTTCGCGCCGCGGCGAGCTCTCCGTCATGGCTTCCGAGTGGACCATGGCGGCGAAGTCCTTGCGCCCGCTTCCGGTTTCCTTCGCTGACATGAACGAGGAAACTCGCGTGCGCCAGCGCTATAACGACCTCATCGTGCGCGAGGAGGCCCGCAAGAATGCCATGACCCGCGTGAAGGTCATGCGTGCGTTGCGCAACTACCTGGAGGATCAGGGCTTCGTGGAGATCGAAACCCCGATGCTGCAGACCATCCACGGTGGTGCGGCGGCCCGCCCGTTCGTGACCCACTCCAATGCCCTGGACATCGACCTCTACCTGCGCATCGCTCCGGAGCTCTTCCTGAAGCGTGCTGTTGTCGGCGGCATTGACCGCGTCTTTGAGATCAACCGCAACTTCCGCAACGAGGGCGTTGACCGCTCCCACTCCCCGGAGTTCGCCATGCTGGAGACTTACGAGGCGTGGGGCGACTACAACGACTGTGCTCGCACCATTCGCGAGTCCATCCAGTCGGTGGCCCGCGCAGTCTTCGGTTCCACCACCGTCACCCTGGCGGATGGCACGGAGTATGACCTCGGCGGCGAAGAGTGGCCGGAGATTGAAATGTACCCCTCCCTCAACGAGGCTCTGCAGCGCAAGTTCCCCGGCCAGCCGGAAGTGACCATCGACTCCACCGTCGAGGAGCTCAAGGCGATTGCCGACGTCATCGGGCTCGACGTCCCGAAGAACGGCGGCTGGGGCCACGGCAAGCTGGTGGAGGAGATCTGGGAGGTGCTCTGCGAGGACCAGCTCGAGGGCCCGATCTTTGTGAAGAACTTCCCGGTTGAGACCTCCCCGCTGACCCGCCAGCACCGCTCCCAGCCGGGTGTGACGGAGAAGTGGGACCTGTACGTGCGCGGCTTCGAGCTGGCCACGGGCTACTCGGAGCTGGTGGATCCCGTAATCCAGCGCGAGCGCTTTGAGGATCAGGCTCGCCTTGCCGCCGGCGGCGATGAGGAAGCCATGGTGCTGGATGAGGACTTCCTGGCCGCTATGGAGCAGGGCATGCCGCCGACAGCCGGTGCTGGCATGGGTATGGACCGCCTGCTCATGGCCCTGACCGGCCTGGGCATCCGCGAGACCGTGCTCTTCCCGATCGTGAAGCCGGAGCACTAGTTTCTCCTAGCTTCCACCTGCCCGCGCCCGCCACTGTGGTGGCTGCGCGGGTTTTCGGGTTTTCTCATTGCTGCGCCTCCAGCCCCCAATGAGGGAAAGTTGCTGCGGCTAGCCGCAGGATTGACCAATCCATGAGAAAATGCAGGTGTGACAAAGCTTCTGAATGCCCTGCCCTTCGCACTGATCGCCTGTACAGCGGCAGCGTGTTCTGCTGCCGAGGATTCCACCAGCGGTGAGCCGCAATTCCACAACACCTCCACCGCCGAGACTTCCGCCGATAACACTGAATCTACGGAATCGAGCCCGGCTCCGACGTCCGCGAAGGACAAGGAAGGTGACTCGGGCCTTAAAGAATTAGATAAGGAAGACTTCATCGCCACCAACTTGGGACACGCGACCTCCACGGTGTATGGAGTGAGCAGCCCGAATGACCGTGTGGCCTGCACAGTCACCGAAGATCAAGGTTTGATCGGGTGCAGCGTAGTGTTCGCTGATCCGCCCCTGTACCCGGCGACCGGGCAGCCGCTTTGGCTCTCCAATTCCGTTAACTTCGATGCGACCGCGGGCTTTTATCCCAATGTGAAAATGGGCGGAGACGCCGCGGCACCCACCACGCTAGAAGCAGGGAACACCGTCACGATGAACGGTGTGACGTTTGAATCCGTGAGTGAGGATGAATTCACGGTCAAGATCGATGGCCACCACTTCACAGTGAAAGACGATGGTGAGTACTACTCCGATACCTTCCCACCGCAGCCAGATGGGGAAGGGAAAGCTATGACCGGAACCATCTGTGGGGACCTCGGCAATGGCGAGTATGTCTATGCCAAAGAGAACGGGACGGATTGCGCGCGGGCAATGGAAGTTCTTGAGTATTACAAGAACTATGACTTCGCGCCCATGGAGGGCGGCAACCGTGGGTACCTCATGGAGGATGACTTCAGCTGCTCCTATAACGCCGATCCCGGCTGGCCAGACGAGCCCGACTATCGGTGGCTTGGCTGCAGCATCGAAGATGGCGGCGCAGTCGTCGTCCTGGACCCGGCCGCGCGTGCACTCGTGTCAGAGAAAGGCGGGCAGCGCTAGATCAGTGCGGGCCGCGCGTCAGCGTGAGTTCGTAGGAACCGCTGGGCGTCGTGAAGCACAGCAGCGAGGTGCCCTCGGGGATGGCTGCGGTAGCGCGCGGCAGTAGACGGATGGGGCCGTGCGTGCGGATGTGTGGGGAGGATAACTCCGCCGCGAGGAAGCTGCCCACGTTACTCACCATCCAGTTGTCCTCTTGCTGCCAGAAGTGGAGGAAGTGGCGGTGCATAGAGGCGTCATCAGGAGCCAGCGGGAAGTCCCCCGCGCGGCCTGCCACTAGCTGCTGACCTGGGCGCACGACGGCGCGTTCCCCAGCGGAGTTAGTGACAAGGAGGTCGCGCTGCATCCAGAGGCCTTTCTGTAGCTTTAGGCAGTAGCGTTTAGAGCTTTGAGTAGCACGGAGGGCGCTGTCACCTTCACACTGCCGTGTGGCCTAACGCACCTGCTGAGATTCCGGGGAGTGCCACCCAACGAGGGCTCACATCTGACTCGTGTGGCACCCCGGCCACCAGAGGAATACACTAAATCGCTCACGTGTTGTCTCTTGGGTGCTGACGGTGTGAGTAGCAGCGCTGAAGACCCAAAATAGAAAAGTTGAAAGGTGTAGCCGGCCGCATGTCCGCTGAAATCCCTTCGAAGGTAATAACTACCCTCAGCATCCTGGTGCTGGGAGCGATGGTCATGATTCTCAACGAGACCTCGCTCTCCGTTGCGCTACCGGCCATTATGGCGGACTACTCCATTCCTGCCACGAGCGCCCAGTGGTTGTTGACGGGATTCATGCTCACCATGGCTGTGGTTATCCCCACCACCGGCTTCCTTCTGGAAAGACTTACGACGCGCCAGATCTTCGTTGCGTCCGCGGGGCTCTTCCTGGCCGGAACCGTGGTGGCGGCCCTCGCGCCGAGCTTCTTCATCCTGCTGGTGGGCCGCGTCCTTCAAGCTGGCGGAACCGCTTTGATGATCCCTACCCTTATGACCGTGGCCATGACGCTGGTCCCAGCGCAGCGTCGTGGCACGGTGATGGGCATCATTTCCGTGGTGATCTCTGTGGCCCCGGCATTGGGGCCCACCGTCGGCGGAGCGATTCTCAACCACTTCACCTGGCACGCCATCTTCTGGTCCATGGTTCCGCTCATCGCCCTCATTCTCATCGCCGGGCTCTGGCGTTTAGACAATGTGGGTGAGAACCGTGATACCCCGCTCGACGGCCTCTCCGTCATCCTTTCCGCCCTCGCGTTTGGCGGGTTGATTTACGGCCTGTCCTCGATGGAAAAGATCCTGCAGGGAGACGGCTGGGTGGACATCGCCGTTACCGTGGTGGGCGTCATCGCGCTCGCCGTATTCATCCGTCGGCAGCGGCGCTTGGCGCTGGAGGATCGCGCCCTGATGGATCTGCGTCCCTTCCGCGTCCGCAATTTCACCCTCGCGGTGATCATCCTCCTCCTGTCCTTTGGGCTCATGCTGGGAATGGTCACGGTCTTGCCCATCTATCTGCAAACCACCCTGGGTGCTACGGCCTTTGCCACGGGGTTGGCGGTGATGCCGGGCGGCATCCTCCAAGCCTTCCTTTCCCCGATTGTGGGCCGGCTCTTCGATTCCTATGGCCCGCGCCCGCTCATGATTCCTGGCTCACTGCTCATGGTGGCCGGGCTGTGGCTCATGGCCACCTTGGGTGAGAACTCAGCTGTGTGGATGGTCGTGGGTATGCACGTGATCTTCTCCCTCGGCATGTGCTTGATGATGACGCCGCTGATGACCACTGCGCTGTCCTCGCTTCCGAAGAAGCTCTACTCGCATGGCTCGGCAATCATGAACACTTTCCAGCAGTTGGCGGGTGCGACGGGAACGGCTTTGCTCGTTGTCTTCCTCACCCGCGGCACCCTGGCTGGCGCTGCCGCTGGGCTAAGCCCGGCCGCGGCGACGGCGCAGGGAACGCACTGGGCTTTCCTGTTTGCCGGCGTGGCCGGCATCGCCATTGCGGTGATAGCACCGCTGCTTAAGCGCGCGGTTTAACACAGAGGTAGGTTGAGGCGGATGTCCTCTGCGTCCTCGCCCCAGACGAGGACGGCGTCGGTGGAGTCCTCGGCGCTCATGTAGAACACCGGCTCGGAATCGGAAATGTCGTAGCTGTACACGGTGCAGCGTCCGTTGGATAGTTCCTGCGCGCCCTGCGTCGGGCCGGCGGCCTCGCGCTGGGTGACGTCCCCGTACCGCGCCACGGAGTAGCTCACGCCGTCACCAACGCACGTAATCTTCGCCTCTTGGCCGTCCTCCGGAGCACGGGATTCGCAGGTGGCGCCGTTGAAGCCTTCGTCGCCAGGGCGGGAGCTGATGAGCCCGGGGTGGCCGTCGGCAAGCGCCTGCTCTGAGTCGGACCACGCCGACCTCCCCAAGAAGAACCACAGCAGCCCACCAACCAGGAGCAGGAGAAGAAGGCCCACGCCCAAGCCCGCAAAGACCTTGCCCTTCGATTTCGAGGTGCGCGTGGTGGGTGATGACTCCGCGGGATCGGCAGCATAGCCAGGCTGGGGTTGCTGGGGTTGCTGCGGCCCGGCCCAGTCCTCCTGCGGGGCAGCGGTATGCTGCGGAGCTGACTGCCACGGGGCCGCGCCCGGGCTCGGGCTCGAGCTGTCGGTGTTTGTGCTGCGCACGGCGTCGATAACGGCGGCGGCTGAGGGGTAGGCGGCCGCAGCGCGGAAGCCTGGGTAGGCCGCGGAGACGAGCTGGGCCAGGCGGTCGATGACCTCCTTCGCGGAGGCAGTGGGGGCGTCGGTAGCGGTGGCCGGGCCGACCGTGGCGAAGAAGGCTTTCGCGCGGTTATCGGTGAGGATGATGCGTCGCGGGTTGAGCGCACGGAGAGCGAAGCCAGCGCGGCCCTGCTGGATAAGGAAGTCCGTGGCGTCGGCCAAGGGAGCAAAGACGGCGAGAGCTTCCTCTTGGGAAAGGTGGTGGGCGCCGATGCCAGACGACGTGTACTTCGACAGCTGCTCGCCCGGCAGGCTGCGGCGCACAAAAAACTCCTGGCCGTTGTTCATCGTGCCCGTGCCCACGACGGGAGCAATGGCGCTGTGCTGCAGCTGGCCAACGATTCCGGACTGGCGGAGCACGCCGCGGTGCTCCGGACCATAAATTTCTACGAGGAGTTCGTCTTGCGAGGGATCTTCCACGAGAAACAGCGAGGAGCCCGCCCCTTGGTCCAAGACAGCCTTCTCGCGCAGCCGGTGCTGGGTAGTGAAAAATTCAGGAAGCGTAGTCACGGTGAGAGAAATCCTTCGTGGAGGAGGTCGACGGTGAGGTATAAGAATCTTCCTCATTCTAAAGGCGACACCGTGTCCATGGGCGTGACACAGCGCTCCCGCCACGGTGGGCTAACAGATGGGCAAGCTCAAACGGTCCTCGCGAGCATGCGGACCAGCAAGAACGAGAGCAAAACGCGCGGAGACTCCCGAGGGGTACACTCCCCACGTTCCCGGCTGGTGAGGGATTTCCGCCGAGGTGATGCTGCACGCATCCTGGACTAAGACGTCGAGGCGGCGCGGCATGATGGAGTTACGGTTGTCCTCCGTGCCGAAATCAGCTGCGACAAGCGTGAGGTCGTCGCTCCTGCACACGATTCGAGCTTGCTGCCCCGCTTCCGGCAGCGCGGGGCGGCAGTCGAGGTTGCGCCACGGGGCGCGGCCAGGGTGCTCCGGCAATAGCTGTGGAAATTGTTGGGCCAGAACCTCGTCGTGCTCGTCCCACCCCGCGCCGTACAGCGCTAGTCCGCCGGCGACTGCCAGACACAGCAACACCGCCGCAAGCACGCCCCCGAGGATGCTCAGATGGCGACGCCGCGGCTGCTCGGCGCGCTCGTGGTGGGGGCTGGCCGGTGGCGTAGCAGGGCCGGCGGCAGCATCCGGGGCTGCGGGGCGCGGCGCGGACGCCAGCTCACTCAGCTCCGCGAGCATAATCGATGCAGTGGCGAAGCGCTGCTGAGGATCCGGGTTCAACGCGGAGGCGAAGAAAGTGTTGAGGGCGGGGGCGAGGGGATCGTCGCCAGGCGCCAGATTATGAGCGGTCAACTGCGGTATCACACGGCTGTGCGCCCACTGCTGGGGACTGGTGGCGCGGCGCAGATTAACCAGAGTGAGCATCTCCAGCGCGATGAGCGCGAGCGAGTAGCGGTCACTGGCGGCGGTCGGCTGCGGTGGGTGCTTGACCAACTGCGTGGGGTAGAGCTCCGGCGCCATGTAGGCATCCGTGCCCACGCGCAGGCCTTCGCGGGTCAAGCGCGTCGTGTCCTCATTGATGGCGATGCCAAAGTCCGCCAGCATGACGGTACAGCCCTCGTTATCACTGTGGGCAGTGGGAGAAGGCGTGCTATCGGCGATGATGTTCGCGGGCTTGACGTCGCGGTGAATGACCGGCGATGGAAGGGCCGCCAGGTAGTCCAGGGCCTGTGCGATGGGCGCGAGCAGCTGCACGGTTTCCTCCACCGTGAACTTGGAATTGTCCAAGATGCGCTGGTTGATGTGCGCCTCCAGGCTGGGGCCGCGCAGGAATTTCATAATGAAATAAGGCACGCCGCCCGGGGTGATGTCGCCATCGTAGATAGGCACGATGGCCGGATGCTCGAGTGCCGCGACGGTGCGCATCTCCGCCATGAAGCGGCGGACCTCCTCATCGTCCTCGGCCGCATGCTGCGCGATGACCTTGATGGCTACTTCGCGGTCCAAGCTTTCCTTGCGGGCAAAGACGATGGTGCCCATGCCACCCGCACCGATCTGGTGGAACTGCGAGTAGCCCTTGGCGCTGAGCTCGGGCTCAAGATCCAAAGGCAGACCGGAAGCGGTGGGCTGGCTGTTCATGGCTATGCGGCGACGATGATGGGCTGGTGAATGACAAAAGGCTCATAACCGGCCTGCCGGATGCTGATCTCTGCGACGAAGTCGCCGGGGTCGGTGAGCCGAGCAACCAGCGTGCACTCGCCGGACTCACAGTCCACGGCGAAATCCTCACCCTCCTTGAGGTGGTGTGACTGGGTGTCGTCGAGAAGCGCCACCTGCCATTCGGCATTGTTGTCCAGATCTGCCTCGTCCCCACTCAAGTTCGTGGCCTGCACGCTGAGGACAAGGGCACCCCCGGTAGCCCACTGCAGTACGCCGGTCGGGGCAGAGCCGCCGATGGCCCCATCGTAGCGCCGGTTGTCCAGCTCAACGCGCAGGGTTTGGAAACCGTAGGGCTCCACGCCCGAGTAGGTGGCCACGATTTCGTTGACCACCCCTGGGCCCGCTTCCTTCTTCGTGAGCAGGTAGGTGCCGTCCTCCTGGCGCAGGTGCGAAGGTTCGCTGGGTTCTGGGATCTCGGAATCGGTCCCCTCGACAGGAACGTCTTCGTGCTGGGACAGGGTGGTCTGGCCCGTGACCGTGAACTTGGGCGCATCCTCCGCGGTGTCTTTGTTCGTCGCGCACGCAGACAGCGCGAGGAGCGCTACGCCGAGTCCAGCTAGCGCGCGCGGAGAGACGGAGGCGAACATTGGTTGTCAGATCCTTGCAGAGGGACAGATGAGGGATAGAAGGGGATAAAAATAGATAGGGGCCAGAATCAGACAAAGAATAACAGCACCGGTGAGCGGCTTAAAACAATAATGCTGAATTGTTATGAAAGGTGCGCATAGTAGTGCGGGTGCGCGGCCGCGAATTGGGCGAGCACAATGCGCCATGAGATCTTTTGGCCCGGCTGGAACTGCGGAACGCCGAGCTTTTGCAAGGTCTCCGCCAGCGTCTGAATCTTGCGCTCTACTTTCTTTTCCGTCCAATCCAGGGCCTCTGCTAGCTCGCGCTGACTACTCACGACCACCCGTGGCTCCGCGGCGGGGTTGTCGAGGAGTGGCTGAGCGAGGGTCTTGAGCAGCAGGCACTGCTCCTCATTCGGCTCGAAGACGTGGGTGGTAAACGGCCCATCCGGTGGAAGGCTGGGCTGTGGGCTGCGCAGCGACTGCATGACGGTGAGCTCGCACTCGTAGCTCATGGTGGCAGTGGAGAAATAGAGCGTGGAGGTTCCCGGGTGCAGAACTTCAATGCTGCCGGGGCTGATGAGGGTGCGGCCGAAGCCGCAGGCGGCGGGTGGCTGGATCGTAGCGGCGATGAAACTGCCGATGTTCTTGATGAACCACTGTGAGCCATTGGACCACACCTGCAGGAACGTACGGTGCATGGCGGGATCATCGGAGGCCAGTAGGAAGTCCCCCTGGCGGCCAAGGGTGACGCTTTCGGAGACCTCGAGGAGGCGGGAGTGCCCAATCAGATCGTCGATAAGCAGGGTGCCGTGCTGTGCCTGTTGCATCGGGGGAGGCTCCTTCCCGCGGGGATGTAACCAGTGTTGACTGAAGAGTTACTTTACTTTAAGGCTTGCGCGCAGGCGCTTGGCGACGCCTCCCGCCACCTGTTCGCTACCGGCGTACAGTGGTTCTACCTGGGGAAACGAGGTTTTTGAGAAGGGGGGTGCGGAATTCACGAATGGAGTGTCCGCCCCGCGCGTTAGAGTGGATGACACATTTACAGCGAAAGGTAAGAGGTAATGTTCGAGAGGTTTACTGACCGTGCTCGCCGCGTCATTGTTTTGGCGCAGGAGGAAGCACGCATGCTCAACCACAATTACATCGGCACCGAGCACATCCTCCTGGGGCTTATTCACGAAGGCGAAGGCGTAGCGGCCAAGGCTTTGGAGTCCATGGGTATCTCGCTGGAGGACGTCCGCCGTGAGGTGGAAGAGATTATTGGTCAAGGTTCTCAGCCGCACACCGGTCACATCCCATTTACCCCGCGCGCGAAGAAGGTTCTCGAGCTCTCCCTGCGTGAGGGTCTTCAGATGGGCCACAAGTACATTGGCACTGAGTTCCTGCTGCTCGGCCTCATCCGTGAGGGTGACGGCGTGGCGGCCCAGGTGCTGACCAAGCTGGGCGCCGACCTGCCGCGCGTGCGCCAGCAGGTTATCCAGCTGCTCTCTGGTTATGAAGGCAACGAGGGAGAAGGCAACCAGTCCCAGGGTGGCCCCGGCCCGGTAGGCGCCGGTGCCGGCGCTGGCCAGGGTGGCCGTGGCGGCCCGGGTGGCTCCGGCGAGCGCTCCAACTCCCTGGTGCTGGACCAGTTCGGCCGCAACCTCACCCAGGCTGCGCGCGACGGCAAGCTGGACCCAGTCGTGGGCCGCGATTCCGAGATTGAACGCATCATGCAGGTGCTGTCCCGCCGCACCAAGAACAACCCGGTGCTCATCGGTGAGCCCGGCGTGGGTAAGACCGCAGTGGTCGAGGGGCTGGCCCTCGATATCGTCAACGGTAAGGTCCCGGAGACCCTCAAGGACAAGCAGCTTTACTCGCTGGACCTCGGCTCCCTGGTGGCTGGCTCGCGCTACCGCGGTGACTTTGAGGAGCGCCTGAAGAAGGTGCTCAAGGAGATTAACCAGCGCGGTGACATCATCCTCTTCATCGATGAGATCCACACCCTGGTCGGCGCCGGTGCCGCCGAGGGCGCTATCGATGCCGCTTCGCTGTTGAAGCCGAAGCTGGCTCGCGGCGAACTGCAAACCATCGGTGCCACCACCCTGGATGAGTACCGCAAGCACATTGAGAAGGATGCCGCCTTGGAGCGCCGCTTTCAGCCGGTCAAGGTGGAAGAGCCTTCCCTCGATGACACCATCCTGATCCTCAAGGGGCTGCGCGATAAGTACGAGGCACACCACCGTGTCTCCTACACCGATGAGGCGTTGAAGGCTGCAGCCTCCCTGTCTGACCGCTACATCAATGACCGCTTCCTGCCGGATAAGGCTGTTGACCTCCTCGATGAGGCTGGTGCCCGTATGCGCATCAAGCGCATGACCGCCCCGGAGGGCCTGCGCGAAGTGGATGATCGCATCGCAGAGGTCCGCAAGGAAAAGGAAGCTGCGATTGACGCCCAGGACTTCGAGAAGGCCGCTGGCCTGCGCGATAAGGAGCGCAAGCTGGGTGAAGAGCGCGCGGAAAAGGAAAAGCAGTGGCGCTCCGGTGACTTGGAGGAAATCGCTGAGGTCGGCGAGGAGCAGATCGCTGAGGTTCTCGCGCACTGGACTGGCATTCCGGTGCTCAAGCTCACGGAGAAGGAATCCAACCGCCTCCTCAACATGGAAGAGGAGCTGCACAAGCGCATCATCGGCCAGGACGATGCCGTCAAGGCCGTGTCCCGCGCCATTCGCCGCACCCGTGCTGGCCTGAAGGACCCGCGCCGTCCTTCCGGTTCCTTCATCTTCGCCGGCCCCTCCGGTGTGGGTAAGACGGAGCTGTCGAAGTCCTTGGCTAACTTCCTCTTCGGTTCGGATGATGACCTCATCCAGATCGACATGGGTGAGTTCCACGATCGCTTCACCGCGTCTCGCCTCTTTGGTGCTCCTCCGGGATACGTTGGCTACGAAGAGGGCGGCCAGCTGACCGAGAAGGTTCGCCGCAAGCCTTTCTCCGTGGTGCTCTTCGATGAGATCGAAAAGGCCCACAAGGAGATTTACAACACCCTTCTGCAGGTGTTGGAGGATGGCCGCCTGACTGACGGTCAGGGCCGCGTGGTGGACTTCAAGAACACCGTGCTTATCTTCACCTCCAACCTGGGTACCCAGGACATCTCGAAGGCCGTGGGCTTGGGCTTCACCGGCTCTTCGGAGAATGACGCCGATGCACAGTACGAGCGCATGAAGAACAAGGTCAACGACGAGCTGAAGAAGCACTTCCGCCCTGAGTTCCTCAACCGTATCGATGAGATTGTGGTCTTCCACCAGCTCACCCAGGAGCAGATCGTCGAGATGGTGGAGCTGCTCATCGCCCGCGTAGAGAAGCAGCTCTCCGAGCGTGACATGGGCATCGAGCTCACTCAGAAGGCCAAGGACCTGCTGGCCAAGCGCGGTTTCGACCCGGTCTTGGGTGCACGTCCGCTGCGCCGCACCATCCAGCGCGAGATTGAGGATCAGCTCTCCGAGAAGATCCTCTTCGGCGAAATCGGCGCGGGTGAGATCATCACCGTGGACGTTGAAGGCTGGGACGGCGAGTCCAAGGACAACTCTTCTGCCACCTTCACCTTCACGCCGCGTCCACGCCCGCTGCCGGAGGACACCTTTGACAAGGAGCTCGAGGAGACCGCCGTGCGTGAGGCCGATGAGGAACTCGCCACCGAGATCGACGCCGAAACTCACGGCCCCGACTCCAATGGTCCGGACACGGTGACCCCGGACGTCCTCGACGAGTCTGGTAGCGATTCCGCTGAGGAATCCCACAACGACGATGGCGATGACGGCAACCCGCCGCCGGCAGGTGCCGGTGCTGGCCAGCCGCTCTAAGCGCTGACTTGGGCCCCGTGCTGGACCCATAAGGAATAAGCCCCGAACCGCATGCGTGTGACACCGCGTGCGGTTCGGGGCTTTCTTTGTGTGTCCTCCAGCCGCGATGGGAGGCACGCCCCAGTGGGCGGGAAGGCCCAGTGGGCGGGAAGGCCCGCCCACCACTAGAAGGGAATCAGCACACCGTCTCGTGAGATTCGTGCTCCGGGTGCTCGACCTGGATGATGGAGGCGTTTGGTAAAAGGCGTCTGACAAAAGGCATCTGTCATAAGGCGTTTTCACGGCTGAAAACGCCTTTTACGCCTTGTAGATGGCGTTTTTAGACCCAAAGATGCCGTTTGCCAGATGCCTTTTGCGGGACGCCCTTTTGACTTGGTTCAGTTTCGTGCGGAACAATCCCACCCCACCGCCGAAAAGTACCAGGTAGCAGTGTTAGGAGTGACGTTGCTCGCCCGCTCATGACCTAAGCCGGGCTAGAAGGGAATCAGCACACCGTCTCGTGGGATTCGTGCTCCGGGTGCTCGATCTGGATGGTGGAGTGCTCGATGCCGTGCTCGCGCAGGGCTTGCTGGGCGGCATCCAACAGAGGGCCGGTCTCGACGGTACCGTCGCGCACGATGTGCACGGTCGTCAGCACGTTCACGCCGTCCAGGCTCCACAGGTGTAGGTCGTGGATGTCGGCAACACCCTCGATCTGTCGCAGCGCGGGCTCGATGACGCTGGCGTCGAAGTCCGCCGGGACCTGCTCGAGCAGCACGCTCGCCGAGAGCCGCATGAGCTGCCAGGCGCGCGGGAGCACCATCGCCGCGATCACCAGGGAGGCGATCACGTCCGCCGCCACAAACCCCGTGGTCAGTACCACGACGCCCGCCACGATCACTGCGATCGAGCCGAGCATATCCACCAGCACGTGCAAGAACGCGCCCTCCACGTTGATTGAGGATTCGCGGTGCCGGTGCAACACCCACGCCGATAGCGCATTCGCCACAAGGCCAATCACCGCGATGATCAGCATCGTTGTTCCTTGTACCTCAGCTGGGCTCTGCAGGCGGCGCACCGCCTCGACGACAATCCACACCGAGATCGCCAGGACCATCACCGCGTTCGCTAGCGCAGCAAGCACCTCTACTCGCCGGTAGCCGTACGTGGCCTGGGCTGATGCTTGTCGACGCCCAACCAACACCGCTAACACCGCGATGATCAACCCAGCGGCGTCGGAAAGCATGTGCATCGCATCCGCCATCAGCGCCATTGAGCCCGCCAACCAGCCGCCGATCAGCTCCGCGAAGAAGACGGTTCCGGTAATGCTCAGCGCAATCAGTAGTGCGCGCAGCGGCGTGCTGGAGTGATCGTGGTCGTGGTGCTCGTGTGCCATGCACTCAGTCTATCCCCGCCGGCGCTTATTGACAATTAAATGAAAATGGATGGCGGCGCCAGGGGGCGATTCTAGGATTCGGCAGGTTGGCAGTTTGACGGTGCGGGGACGTCGCGGAAGCGGTCGATGAGGTAGTTCGTGCCCTGCAGAACCGCGCGGACCGTGGGCGCGGCATGGTTGGTGCCCGAGCCCGGGCTCACGTTCACCGCCCAGGCGTCCTCAAAGTAGACGGTCCCACCGGCAGCACAGAAGTCGTGAGCCATGCGGCGTGCTTGCTGGTAGGGGATGATGTCATCGGTCGGGGAGTTGACCACCATCATCGGGGCGTTGAGAGCCCGCTGGCCGAGGCGCTGCTCGTGCAGCATGCGGGAGGCCACCGGCTTGCGGCGCAGGAGCTCGGCGAAGGATTCACCGCTCGTGGTCAGCTCACTGGTTCGAACATTTCCCCAGGTAGACATCGATTCGCGCAAGCAAAAGGTGGCAGCGTCGGCGAGGAATGTGTGGCCGCGTGGATTCATCTCACCGATGATTTCCCGGGAGAACTCTGGGCTGCGCTCCGCAAAACCATTGATGGCGTAGCCCAACACGTGAACGAGCGCTGAGCCGTCGACCGCCTGCATCACCTCGAAGAGGTCCGCT
Source organism: Corynebacterium sp. HMSC035E02 (assembly GCF_001836065.1). NCBI lineage: Bacteria > Bacillati > Actinomycetota > Actinomycetes > Mycobacteriales > Corynebacteriaceae > Corynebacterium > Corynebacterium sp. HMSC035E02. The sequence goes on along the minus strand of NZ_KV827333.1, from coordinate 85,082 downwards.
GGAGGTGCACCGGCGAAGGTTCCCTTGACGTTGAGCTCGGGGGCGTAGCTAGCGGCGTATTCGCCCGCAGCGGCAGCTGCGCCACCGCCTTGGGAGTAGCCGACAAATCCCACGGGGGAATCGGCGGGAGCACCGGCGAGCCGGAGCGCGGCGCGGGCGGCGTCAAGAACCGCGTGGGCCTCCTCGACGTTGTTGACATAAGAATGGTGCCCCGGGGTTCCGAGCCCGATGTAGTCCGTGACTACGACGCGCACACCTTGGGAGGCCGCGTAGTTATACACGCGCGTGGCCGCAGCTTCATAGCGCTGGTCAACGCGGTTGCCGTCGGCGGCGAAACGGGCTTGGGACGGCGCACACTGGTCACCCGCCCCACGCGTTCCCGGCGCGTAGACGATAGTTGGGCGCTCGCCCGGCCCGTTCCATGGTGCTGAGGGCTCGTAGACCATGCCGGTCACCGTGGTGGGCGTGCCATTCATGAGGGTGGAGGAATAAGAGATAACAGTGGCCTTAACACCGGGTTGTTCTATCGGTGACGCCGATTGGACGCTGCCCGGCTCCACCGCGTGGGCGGCGGGCGATGCCAGAATAAGAGCAGCGGTGGTCGTTAGCACTGTTAACAGGGATTTTATTCGCACAAAGCTCAGAGTAGCCTGCGGCGTCGTAGTGCGCATCCGCGCTAAGCTGGCACGCATGGGAATTTATTATCGCAAGCGCAAGAAGACCGGAAAGAACAGCTGGATCAACCTCTCCGGCTCCGGTGCCTCGATGTCGACGAAGGTCGGCCCCGTGACGTTTAACTCCCGCGGCGGCATGTGGGTCAACCTGCCCGGAGGCCTGAATTTCCGGGGACGCTGGCGCTAATGACATCTCACCCCAACAGCGACTATGTCCGTATGGGGTACGAGGCCGACGTCGTCTTGCGCCTAGGCATGATGCTCATGGGGGCGGGAACGTCCGGCTACCGCGTGCTGCGCGGCATGAAACGTGCCGCCCGTGCGCTCGGCTTTGATCGGCTCGACGCCAACGTGGGCGTCACCCAGATAACGTGCACGTTTCACCGCGGCCGCGAGTTTCGCACCGTGGTGGCCCAGCAGCATTCACCCGCCGTCGACGCCTCCCGCATCGAGGCGCTGGAGGATCTCACCCACCACAGGCTGTACGCGGGCATTACTGCGGAAGAGCTCACGGAGATGCTTGATTCCATCGAGTCAACGGTGGTCAAGCGTTGGAACCGCTGGCTCTTGGCTGCAGCGGCAGCTATTGCGTGCGCCTCTTTCGCGGTCCTGAACTTCTTCACGCCGCTGGCGATTCTCCTAGTGGCTCTCGCCGCTTTCTGCGGCCAGCTCACCCGCGCGGTCTTGCACGGCAAGCACGTTCACCAGCTGGGTTGCATCGTGGCGGCCGGAACTGTGGCTAGCCTCGTGTACTTCTTCACCACCGAGGCTGTGGCCGCCGCCGGGGTGGCGGACCCGTCGGAGTTTTCCTCGGGCTATGTGGCCGCCGTACTTTTCCTCATTCCCGGCTTCCCGCTATTCTCCGCGCTCATTGATCTCGCGCGCTTCGACTTCGAGGCCGGACTATCCCGCCTGACCTACGCGCTGACGGTGATCACAGCTGCGACCTTTACCGTGGCCTTAGTCAGCTGGACCACGGAACTCACCCCGGAACCGGGAATTCCGGACTATGCGCCCGTGTGGTACCTCGCCGCCGCGGCGGCCAGCTTCCTAGGCATTTCCGGATTCGCGTTCCTCTTTAACTCCTCGCGCCGGATGGTGCTCGTGGCGGCCGCGGTGGGAACGGTGGCCAACCTTGTGCGCCTGCTCCTCATCGGCGTCGGGGCCACGGCCTACGTCGGCGCCTTCGTAGGTGGTCTCATCGTCGGGCTCTTGGGTGCGGTGGCCTCCACACGCGCACACCTACCGCGCATCACCACGACGGTGCCCGCGTCCGTCATCATGATCCCGGGCACCTCCATGTTCCGCACTGTCTATCACCTTAACGTGGGTAACATGGACCAGGCGTTGAGCAACTTCGCTACCGCCTCGATGGCCGTGGCAGCCATCGGCTGTGGGCTTATCCTCGCGCGCCTGTTGACCGACCGTGACTGGACCTTCGGCCACCTCATCGACTTCTCACATGTGCCTAGTGCGGAAGGTGGAACAAACCCTCGTCGTTGACATCCATCAACCCATCCTCGAGCAGTGAGGCTTGTGCGCGCGAGCGCTGTGCCGCGTCCGGCCATACCGCGTCGAGCGCGGATTGCTCGACGGGATGAGGGGTGGCGCGGAGGACGTCGAGAAGCAGCCCGCGCACCTGCCGGTCCGTACCGGTGAACTTTTGCACGCGCTTCTTGGCCCGCGCGGTCTCTTCTTCGCTGGGCTCCGGACAGCCCGCGAGCTGCCAGGCGCACGTGGACTTGATGGGGCAGGCGGCACAGTCGGGGTTCTTCGCCGTGCACACCAGCGCGCCGAGTTCCATGAGTGCGGCCGAAAAACGCGGACCGTTCTCATCCGGAAGCAGGGCTTCTACCTGTGCTAATTCGCGTTTCGCGGGCGTCGGGGCGAGGAAGCGCCCCTCCTCGGCGCGGGCGTAGACGCGGCGGACGTTGGTATCTACCACCGGGACGTTGTGGCCAAAATGGAAACAGGCTACAGCACGCGCGGTGTACTCACCGATCCCCGGTAGCGCCAAGAGCTTGTCGACGTCCCCCGGGACCGCTCCTTCACCAATCTCCTTCGCACACTCCCATAAGCGCAACGCGCGGCGCGGGTAGCCCAGCTTTCCCCATGCGCGCAGCACATCCGCTTTGGAAGCCGCCGCGAGGTCCTGTGGGGTGGGCCAGCGGCGCATCCACTCCTCCCACTGCGGGGCGACGCGCGCGACGGGTGTTTGCTGGCTCATGACCTCGCTTAAGAGCACGCCCCACGCTGAGGTGCCCGGCCGGCGCCACGGTAGGGGACGCTCATGGGCATCGAACCATTCCACGACAGCTTGGGTATCCATAGGCATCTCAGTGTAGGGCGGTGGGGACTAGAGTAAGAATCATGCCTTTAGTAGATGTCCCTCAAAACCCACAGAAGGTGTGGGAAGCCCTCCAGGAAGGTAACCACCGCCTGGTGACGGGTAACCTCATCGACGTAAATCAAGACGCGAAGCTGCGCGCTGGCCTGACCCAAGGCCAGGACCCGCGCGTGATCGTGCTGGCCTGCTCCGATTCCCGCGCGCCCATTGAGCACGTGTTCAACATTGGTTTCGGCGATGCCTTCGTCATCCGCACCGCCGGGCACATTCTAGACAGCGCGGTAATGGCGTCGTTGGACTATGCCCTGGAGAATCTCAAGGCCAACCTGCTCGTGGTGATGGGGCATCAGTCCTGCGGTGCGGTGGGCGCAGCCTCAGACTTCCTAGCGGGCGGTGATCTGCCGACGGGCCTGCAGCGTCCGATCATTGAGCGCGTGGCCGCTGCCTCGATGGTGGCCAAGCGCGATGGCCGCGAGGAGCTCGCCGACTTCGAGCGCGAGAATACCGCGCAGACAGTCTCCCAGATCATTTCTGACGTCCCGGCTGCGCGCCAGCTTCTCGACGCCGGCACGCTCGGCATCGTCGGCCTGCGCTACCTCCTGGAGGATTCCAGCGTGGAGACCGTCGTCCTGCACGGCGTTCACTAGGCTCGCCGGCTGGTCCGGGCACTGAGCGGGGACTAAGCGCATAGAAGTCGCTGCTCAAGACACGCGGCCCCGGGCTGGCCCGGGTTGGGCTCGAATCCCCTTAAACTAAGAGCTGTGACTGAGCCATCCCGTACCCCGAAGCAGCTGCCGCGAGAGATTTACCTGCGTCGCCGCATCGCCGCGCTCGTGGCGATTCTGGTACTCGTGGTTATCCTTATTTGGGCTGCCACCGCGCTCTTTAGCGGTTCGAAGGAGGACCCGGGAGCCGAGTCGCAGCAGGCGGCGGCGTCGGGCACTCTGACTCCGTCGGAGGATGCAACCTCGGCGGTGGAGACGACCGAGTCCACCGCGTCTGAGGAATCCACCGAGCCCGAGGCGGGGGAGACGGACAAAGAAGAACCGACCTCCGAGGAAAAGCCAGCTGAGCTCACCGTTGATCCATCCAAGACAACGTGTTCCCTCCAGGACCTTAAAGTGATGGCCAAGACCAACGAGGACAGCGTCCCCGCCGGTAAGATGCCAACCTTCTACTTGGAGGTATTCAACCCGACGACGGAGGACTGCTCTATCGATCTCGATGAAGAGCAGCTGCGTTTCGAGGTTTACAAGATGGGCTCCAACGAACGCGTGTGGTCCGATACCGATTGCTATGCCTCAGTGGAAACCGGCAAGCAGACTTTCAAGTCCGGTGAGACGCGCTACTTCCAGGCGGATTGGTCCCGCAAGCGCTCCGAGCCGGGCCAGTGCACCGAGCGCGAGGAAGCCGAGCCGGGCGCTTACTTCCTGCATACTGTCATCGGGGAAAACTACTCCCCAGCGTTGCCGTTCAACTTGCTTTAAGCGCTGCAATCGCCTCGCTCAGGGTTGCGGCTTGGCGCACCTGCATGCCGCCGCCGACCTCTACCTTTCCGGGCGGGACGATGGCGTAGCGGTAACCCAAGCGGGACGCTTCTGCCAAGCGGCGGTCTAGGTTCGGTACGCGGCGAACTTCGCCAGCTAGGCCCACCTCACCGATGACCACCGTCTTCGGTGGTAGCGGCTGCTCGTGCAAGGAAGACCACGTGGCGAGCGCTACGGCAAGATCCGTCGCCGGCTCTTGAATCTTCATGCCGCCCACCGTGGCCACGTAAGCGTCCTTATCGTTGGTGCGTTCACCGGCGCGGGCCTGCAGTACGGCGAGCACCATCGGGACACGGTTGGCATCGAGCCCCGTGACCACGCGCCGCGGGTTCTTCGCCACGGGGTCGACGGTCAGCGCCTGCACCTCCGCCAGGATGGGGCGCACGCCATCCATGGCGACGGTCACCGCTGAACCGTCTGGGGTGCTGCCGCGGTGGGAGAGGAAGAGACCGGAAGGGTCCGCCACCTCCCGGATGCCGGCGGCGGTTTGCTCAAAGCAGCCCATCTCATCGGTGGCGCCGAAGCGGTTCTTGAGTCCCCGGAGCAGACGCAGGGAGGATTGACGGTCACCTTCAAAGTTCAACACGACGTCCACGAGGTGCTCGAGCACGCGCGGGCCAGCGACGTTGCCGTCCTTGGTCACGTGTCCGACGAGGAGGATGGGGATGCCGGTGGTTTTGGCCAGCGTGGTCAGGGCTGCGGTCACCGCGCGCGACTGTGCCACGCCACCGGCTACGCCCTCCACCCCGGCCGCGTGCATGGTTTGGACGGAGTCCACGATGAGGAGGCTGGGCTTGAGCTGTTCGACGTGACCAAAGACGACATCCAAATTCGATTCGGCCGCGAGGTAGAGCGTCTCGTGCAAGGCCCCGGTCCGCTCGGCTCGGGCGCGGACCTGCCCGGCGGATTCCTCGGCCGTGGCATAGAGGGCGGTGCGGCCCAGCTGCGCCCAGCGGGAGGCGACCTCCAATAACAAAGTGGATTTTCCGACTCCTGGCTCACCCGCCATAAGCACCACCGAACCGGGAACGATGCCGCGGCCAAGAACGCGATCGAGCTCCCCGATGCCAGTGTTGAGGGCCTTCGTGGCGGCAGCGCCCACCTTCGTAATCGGAACCGCTGGGCTCGTCGGTGTCAGGCCGGTTGGTCGGCGTCCAGACACAGCGGCCTGGGCCGCGGTGCTGCTTTCTGACGCCGCGGTTTCCTGCAACGTTCCCCATGAACCGCACTCGGGGCAGCGGCCAAGCCACTTGGGGGAGACGAAGCCGCATTCAGAGCACGTGTGGACGGGACGAACCTTTTTTGCCATGCCCATCACTCTAGTAAGTGGTGTGGACATTCACGTCGCGGGCAGGGTCGCACCCTTTTCATCGCGCGCGATATGCACAGAGGCGCTACAGTGTTAGCCAGGTTACATCTTGTGTGTGCCTGCCCCCTCTTTATCCCCGTCCGATTTCTCACAACAAGAAGGTATTTCCATGAAGATTCGTCGTACCCTCGTCGCCGCTGGCGCTGCTGCCGCCGTCGCCCTCGCTGGCACCCCGGCTGCTTCTGCCGCACAAGCTCCCGAGCCGCTGGCCACTGTTCTGACCGAGATCACCAACGTCGCTGGCTATGAGGCTCAGAACCTCATCCTCGTCCCGGCGGCGCTGTCCTCCTTGGGCTTCCTGTCGAACCTGCTGTCCTAGTCCAGTTCACTTACCCCCACACCTCACTATTCAAGGAGACCCCATGAAGATTCGTCGTACCCTCGTTGCTCTGGCCGCTGCTACCTCCCTGGCTGTAGCTGGCGCCCCGGCCGCTTCCGCCGCTACCTACCCGGAACCGCTCAACCAGGTTATGGATGAGATGGTGAAGTACGGCGGCCCGCAGGCACCGAACCTTCTTCTCATCCCGGCTGCCCTGTCCTCTCTGGGCATTCTTAACTCTCTGCTTGTGATGACTACGGCATCCTCGCGAGCTTAAGAGTTTCCTGCGTTCGCTGAGGAGCGTTAAACGCACACCGCCCCAACTGCCAAAGTTGAAGCCCGTGATTCGGAGATCCGGGAAAACTTTGGCGGCTGGGGCGGTTCTCTATGAAGAAAAGGCTTACTTGTTCTCGGCGTAGCCCTCGGTGGACTGCGGGTCGCGGTCAAAGTCACCGGACTGCAGCGGGGAGGCGGACACGGTGGCGTCAACCTCGATGGTGCCGGTGTTAAAAGTGAAGGTCACCGGGCGGGCGCCGCCGAAGGCGAAGCCGTCGTTCTCTAGGGTGGTGGCCACGTAGGTGATGTTCTTGTCCTTGCCGTCCTTCGGGAGACGGTCCAGGTTCGTCTGGGAATCAGCGTAGAGGGCGTGATCGCGAGGAAGCGGCTCTGCGCCTTCCAGTGGTACGTCCTGGCCGTCGACGCTCACGGACTCGAGGACGACGTCGTCGACCTTGTAGCCCTGGTTGACGGCCACGAACTTCAGGGAGGTCTCACCGGTGTCCGGTTCAACCTGAATGGTGACGTCACGCACGGCCACCTTGCCATCTTCGGTGCTTGCGGATGCGCCGTCGACAGCAATGACCTTTTCCGCGGTCTGTGCAACATGACCGGCCGAGCAGGACGCCAAGGCCAGCGCGGAGAGGGCGGTAACTGACATGATGGCACCGCAGCGAGCGGCGGACTTCAGGGACTGCACTGTGAGTGTCCTCCATTGAATTGCGATCACAAAGCTTATCAACGCTTTAGCCTAGTACCTCCGCAGTAAAAGCACACAGTTTCCGACAAACCTCTTGGGTAAACCGGGGGTAGCCGCGCTTTATGTTGGCCGTCATCGTGGTGTAAAGCGAGCTGCTCTACGGGCCTGGGTGGGGGAGCAGTGCCGGAAAACTGCGTGCTAGAGTAGATACCCTGTATATGCGGCCCACTGAGAGTACGCCGAGAGCGCACGATGGGCACCGTCTCAAAGGCTTCATAAGGAGTGGCAATGGAATTTAAGGTCGGAGAGGTCGTCGTCTACCCCCACCACGGCGCCGCCAAGATTACGGCGATTGAAACGCGCGAGATGGGCGGCGAGGAGCTCGAGTATCTCGTCCTCCAAATCAACCAATCCGACCTCGTGGTTCGTGTGCCCTCCAAGAACGTTGAGATGGTGGGCGTGCGTGATGTTGTGGGCAAGGAAGGCCTCGAGAAGGTCTTCTCCGTCTTGCGCGAAGAAGACGTGGAGGAGGCCGGCAACTGGTCCCGCCGCTACAAGGCCAACCAGGAGCGCCTTGCATCCGGCGATATCAACAAGGTGGCAGAAGTCGTGCGTGACTTGTGGCGCCGCGATCAGGACCGCGGCCTGTCCGCCGGTGAGAAGCGCATGCTTGCCAAGGCCCGCCAGATTCTGGTCGGTGAGCTTTCCCTGGCTAAGCCGGTCGATGACAAGAAGGCGGACACCATGATGGAGGAAATCAACGCCACCATCGAGCGCCACCGCGCCGCCGGCTTGGTCGAGGACAAGTCCATCACCACCGACATTGACAATGACGTCGATCTCGATGACCTCTCCTTCGACGACGAAGACTAATACCCGCCGCGTGATCGCCCTCGTCGCGGCGGCCGGCCAGGGAACGCGCCTCGGCGCTGACATTCCTAAGGCCTACGTGGAGCTGCGCGGAAGTACCCTGCTTGAACGCTCCGTGAAGGCCATGATTACCTCGGAATTTGTCGATGAAGTCATCGTTCTCGTCAGCCCCGCCATGGAGGATTATGCCACCAGCATCCTCGACCGCATCGATTCTGATGTGCCCGTACGCATCGTCCACGGCGGGGGTGAGCGCGCCGATTCCGTCTGGGCGGGCCTGCAAGCCATCCCAGATGAGGATGCCGTGGTGCTGGTCCACGACGCCGCCCGGGCGTTGACGCCGCCGGGGATGATCGCGCGCGTCGCCAAGCGCGTGCTCGACGGTGCCACCGCGGTCATCCCGGTCCTTCCCGTCGCGGACACCATCAAAGAAGTCGAGGGGACCACGGTGCTGTCTACTCCGGATCGCTCCCGCCTGCGTGCCGTGCAGACGCCGCAGGGTTTTAACCTGGCCGCGCTGCGCCGCGCCAACCTAGACTATTGGGCGCAGGACCCTGACTTTGTCGCCACGGATGACGCCAGCCTGATGGAATGGCACGGTGAGCGCGTGGAGACTGTGCAGGGAGATACTTTCGCGTTTAAAATCACCACTCCCATCGACCTCGTCCTGGCGAAGGCCGTGACGGATGAGGCCGAACCGACCATCTTCGAGGTGCCTAGTGACTAACCCCATCATCCCGCGCGTGGGAATCGCCACCGATGCCCATCAGATCGAGCCCGGAAAACCCTGCTGGATTGCAGGCCTTCTCTTTGAGGACGTGGATGGCTGCGAGGGCCACTCCGATGGGGACGTGGTGAGCCACGCGCTTGTCGACGCCTTGCTCTCCGCCTCCAACCTCGGCGACCTCGGCTCCTTCGTTGGCGTGGGCCGGCCAGAGTACGACGGAGTCTCCGGAGCACAGTTGTTGCGCGAGTGCCGCGAGCTGCTGAAAAAGGAAGGCTTCATCATCGGCAACGCCGCTGCGCAACTGGTTGGCCAGAGCCCCAAGATGGGCCCGCGGCGGAAGGAAGCCGAGGCCGTTCTGAGCGACATCCTCGGCGCCCCAGTGTCCGTCTCTGCGACGACGACGGATCACCTTGGCTTCACCGGCCGCAAGGAGGGCCGCGCTGCCGTGGCCACCGCCGTGGTCTGGCGCGCCACCGAGTCCTAACCTGGTGTCAGGAGAAAGGGGGCGCTGTGGCTTTGACAATGCGAATTACCAATACCGAGGCACTTCGTGCTCGGCACGACGAACTCCTGCACGCCTCCATGGACATGCTTGAGGCATCTGACAAAGGGCGTCTGACAAAAGGCATCAGTCAAATGGCGTTTTCACGGCTGAAAACGCCATTTAGACGTTGCAGATGGCGTTTTTAGACCCAAAGATGCCTTGTGACAGATGCCTTTTACGGGACGCCTTCCTGTCTTAGGTCAATTGGGTGCGGAACAATCCCACCACGCTACTGTAAGCCGCCAGTATCAGTGTTAAAAGCGACGTTGCTCATCCATCCACGACCTAAATCGGGTTGAATGGACAGGCACTGCGCCCAGTCCTGCTCCGTGTGACCATCGGCCGTGGTGAATTCCTACCTGCGGGTCAATTAGACTAGGGCGGGTGAGTACTTTGCGCATTTTTGATACCGCCACCCGCAGCCAACGTGAGTTCGAGCCGGTTCGTCCCGGCCACGCGTCGATCTACCTGTGTGGTGCTACCCCGCAGTCGCAGCCGCACATTGGGCACCTGCGCTCCGGCGTTGCCTTCGACATCCTGCGCCGCTGGCTTAGCGCGCAAGGCTATGACGTGGCACTCGTGCGCAACGTCACCGATATCGATGACAAGATCCTCACCAAGGCCGCTGAGAATAACCGCCCCTGGTGGGAGTGGGTATCCACCTATGAGCGCGAGTTCACCAAGGCCTACAACACCCTGGGAGTTCTGCCCCCTTCGGTGGAGCCGCGCGCGACGGGCTTTGTCACCCAGATGGTGGAGTACATGCAGCGGCTTATCGACGCCGGCTTTGCTTATGCCGTGCCTGGCGAAGACGGTGTTGGCTCCGTCTACTTCGACGTCGCGGCGTGGAATGCCACGGAAGGCTCGGACTACGGTTCGCTGTCCGGCAACCGCGTCGAGGAAATGGAACAGGGCGAAACAGACAACGCGGGCAAGCGCAGCCCCCAGGACTTCGCTCTGTGGAAGGCGGCTAAGCCGGGCGAGCCATCCTGGCCCACCCCGTGGGGTCGTGGCCGACCGGGCTGGCACTTGGAGTGCTCGGCCATGTCCACGTACTACCTAGGCAGCGAGTTCGATATTCACTGCGGTGGCTTGGACTTGCAGTTCCCGCACCACGAAAATGAGATCGCGCAGTCCCATGCGGCGGGGGACAAGTTCGCCAACTACTGGATGCATAACCACTGGGTCACCATGGCCGGTGAGAAGATGTCGAAGTCCTTGGGCAACGTCCTCTCCATTGCCAACATGCTGGAGATCGTCCGCCCGGTGGAGCTGCGCTACTACCTGGGCTCCGCGCATTACCGCTCGGTGCTCGAATATTCCGAGGCGGCGCTGACCGAGGCCGCAGCCGGCTATCGCCGCATCGAGGATTTCGTAGGCAAGTTCGAGGGCGTCGAGAAGGGCGAGTGGACCCCGGCCTTCGAAGAAGCGATGAATGATGACATCGCTGTGCCGAAGGCACTGGCGGAAATCCACACCACCGTGCGCGCGGGCAATAAGGCGCTGAGCGACGGCAACCGTGAAGAGGCTGAGCACCTCGCCGGAGCCGTGCGCGCTATGGCCGCGGTTCTTGGCTTTGATCCACTGGATGAACAGTGGAAAGATAGTGGCGAAGAAAGCGGCGCTGAAGCGGCCCTGGACGTTCTCGTTCGGGCCGAATTGGAGCGTCGCACCACCGCCCGCGCAGAAAAGGACTGGGCTACTGCGGACGCCGTGCGCGACCGCCTTGCAGCCGCGGGTATTACCATCACCGACACCGCCGACGGCCCCACCTGGTCCTTGGCGGATTAACCGTCCTTGGCAAAGGCCAAGGACAGCACAGAAGTCGAGGACAACAAAGGAGAAGAATTATGGCACGTACCCATGGCCGCGGCGGCGCGGGCGCCCGCAAGTCCAATAAGAAGGGGGCTACGAAGGGCTCTGGTGGTCAGCGTCGCAAGGGCCTGGCCGGCAAGGGCCCTACGCCCAAGGCGGAGGACCGCGTCTACCACGCCAAGCACAAGGCGAAGCTGGAACGCGAGCGCCGCAATTCGGGCCGCCACCAGAAGGAGACCGCGGAGATGGTCGTTGGCCGCAACCCGGTCATCGAGTGCCTGCACGCCAAGGTGCCTGCTACCTCCCTCTACATCGTGCAGGGCACGCGTAATGATGCCCGCCTGTCGGAGGCAGTGGCCATGTGCAATACCCGCAACATCCCGATTCTTGAGGTCCAGCGTCACGAGATGGATCGCATGACCGGCAACGGCATGCACCAGGGCATTGGCCTGCAGATCCCGCCGTACAAGTATGCCGACGTTCATGACCTGATGGATCGGGCCCGCGATGCTCAGGAACCGGGTATGTTCGTCATCCTCGATAACATCACCGACCCGCGCAATCTCGGCGCAGTCATCCGCTCCGTCGCGGCCTTCGGCGGCCATGGTGTCATCATCCCAGAGCGTCGCTCCGCCTCCGTCACCGCGGTGGCCTGGCGTACCTCCGCCGGCACCGCCGCGCGCTTGCCGGTGGCTCGCGTGACCAACGTGACCCGCACGGTTCAGGAGTTCCAGAAGGCCGGCTACCAGGTTGTTGGCCTGGATGCGGGAGGCGAGCACACCCTCGATACTTACAACGGTGGCACCGACCCCGTTGTCATCGTCATCGGCTCTGAGGGCAAAGGCATTTCGCGCCTCGTCCGCGAGAACTGCGATGCTATCATGTCCATCCCCATGACCGACTGGGTTGAATCCCTCAACGCCTCCGTGGCGGCAGGTGCGGTGCTTTCCGAGTTCGCCCGCCAGCGTCGCGCGGCCCAGAAGTAGGCTCACGCTTTCGTCGCCATGTTCCTCACGAGTGTGCGTCCCGCCCCGGAGCTTATTGGGGAGGGACTGCCCGGCGTGCCGGAACACATGCGCCGCCTGGGCGTGCTCATCGCAGCGCTGCCGGGCGGCGCCCTGCGTTTGCCTACGCCCGTGACTGTCGTCGTGGGGGATAACGGCGCCGGAAAATCCACGCTGCTCGAGGCCATCGCCGTGGGGCTTGGCGTCAATCCCGAGGGCGGCTCGCGCCACGCCCGGTTTGCCACCGGCGACGAGGACTATCCCGAGTGGCTCATCTGCTCGCGGGCGCACAACCCGCGCGACGTGTACTTCTTGCGCGGCGAGACCTTCCTCAACTTGAGCGAGTATCACCACCAGATCCACAGCCCGGAGAATCCCGATCCGCTCAGTGACCTGCCGTTTCTCAGCCACGGCCAGGGTCTGCTCGCCCTCGTCGAGAGACGCTTCCATTCTGACGGAATGATCATTCTCGACGAGCCGGAAGACGGCTTGTCCTATCCCCGGCAGGTCGAGGTTGTCACGCAGCTCGAGCGCCTCGCCGCCCAGGGCGCGCAGGTCATCCTCGCGACGCACTCGCCAGTCTTCCTCAGCATGCAAGGCGCGACCGTCTACGCGTTCGGCGACAAGGGGATTGCGCCCGTCGCTCCCGAAGCGACGGAAGCTGTCCACGCCGCGCGCGAGTTCCTTGCCGATCCATTGGGGACCGCCGCGTTTCTTATTGGGGAGGGCGAATGAGAGACTTCTATGTCGACGCCTATGCCGCGCTGGACGGCGGCCACGGACCTGAGTGGGTGTCCTCCGTTCCTGGTTTCGTGGCGCTGCGACGCCAAGGACTGGACCTGCGTGCGCCGGTGACCGTGCTGACCGGGGACAACGGGGTAGGAAAGTCGACGCTCGCCGAGGGCATTGCCTTCGAGTACGGCTTTCCTGAGCGCGGTGGGATATGGGGTGTGCAGCGCTCCGCCGGTCCCATCAATCCCCTCCGGAGGTGGGCGAGCCTGCGGCTAGGTACCGCGCCCAAGGACGGCTACTTCCTGCGAGCGGAGGCGCACTACAACGTTGGTTCGACCGCGATGTCGCATGGCGAGTCCGTCATGGACGTCGTGCAGCGTTCCTTTGATGGGCGCGGGCTCTACATCCTCGACGAGCCGGAATCTGGGCTTTCGCTCGTGCGGCAGATGACGCTCATGGCGGAAATCCATCGCGCCGCGGAGGCGGGTGCGCAGTTCATCGTGGTGACGCACTCGCCGATTGTGGCAGCCATCCCCGGTGCGCGGATTGTTGAAATTACAGAAGATGGGTTCTTCCTTGAGCTGCGCGACGTGACACAGACGCTGGCGTTTCAGTCGTTGCGTGAGTTTCTCTACGCCTCCGGATGCTAGATTCAGGGCCGAGAAAGCTGGATGGCGATCTTTACTTCTTGGTTGCTGGCCAGTACTTCACATCTTGAACATTCAGATTGCGTGCGTGTGCCGAATACAAGGTTCTGGAGGATTGGGGTTCCACGGTTTAGAGACGAGGACAACTCGGTCCTTTGCCTGCCGTTTTCACCTTGTACAGATTCAGCTGCGGGTAACTTGAAGAATCTTCGCCAGCAAACCGTGACATCGAGAGTAGATACATGCACAGACGTGTGCAACATCACGCTGGGACGTAATAATTCTCTAGATAACAACGGGTCGCAAGTGTGATTAGTCAGTACTCGAGAAAAGAAAACCTACGCGATGGAACGCGACCTCTACGCGATCGTCAACGACATTGCCGACCACTACAACAAGGTTCACTGAATGATGAACTGAAGGATCTTTTATCCCTTGTAGGCCTTTCATTGCACCACAGTGTTTCCTGCGAGCATGCTTCGCTCGGTATGAAACAGCGTCTAGGAATCGCCAAAGCACTGGTCGGTAATCCACAATTATTGCTTCTCGACGCTCACCTACGAACGGCCTCGACCCGAGGTTGGGGCTGAGTGGAGTGAGACACGATGGGGCGCACGTGCAGTCTAGAGCCCGAAGAATTCCTCCACGAGCTCGGCAGCGATGAAGGAATCCGTGTTTTTACCCAGGCGTGGGTCCAGCTCGTTGCCCGACGGGATGACGTGGCCCATGCCCTCGACGCTCACGAGCTCGACCGGCGCGCCGGTGGCGTCTGCCGGCTCCCAGCGGTCGACAACGGTGTCGGGGAAAAGGTGGGTGCGCTCTGGGCCGGCGGCATGGTTGAGCTCCGCGAAGCGTGCGGCGTTCTCCTGCGCGCCGGTGACGGCACCGCGGGTGCGCTTCGGGTCAATGCCCGCCGTTCCGCCCGTATAGGGCGCGAGCCGGTCGCCCGTGCCGTGGACGAACATGACCGGGGTGGGTTGGTACGCCGAGTCCGGATTGGTGGGCGCATGGTTGGCGCCGGCGCCGAGAGTGGAGGCGAAGATGCAGGCGGCATCGGCAAGCCCGGGGGCGTCGAAGAGCAAGCGGATAACCATCTGCCCGCCGTTGGAGAAGCCGCAGAGGAACACGCGGCTAATCTCCTGCTCCGCGCGCAGCTCGTCGAGGATGGCGCGCGTGAAGGCGACGTCATCGATGCCCAGCTCGCGCGCGGCGACGGGCAGGGTGGCGCGGGCATCGTTAAAGTGCTGTTCCACGCCGGTGGGGTAGACCGCAAGCATGCCGTGGCGGGTGGCGAGGTCATCGAACGTGCCGTTAGTGAAGCGGCGGATGACGTTCGCGGATTGCAGGGAGCCGTGGAAGAACAGGAGGAGGTCTCTCTGGCGATCGACGTCATCATTCGGGCGGTACACGAGGTACGTGCGGGTGCGGTCTTGTAATTCGAGGCTACGGCGTTCCAAAGTCACGCATCTAGCCTAATCCTGATGCGCGCAGTGCTCATCGTGCGTCGAGGTGTGGTGTGTCTCGGCGTCGGCGCGATCGGTGGCGGCGCGGAAGTGTTCCTGGGAGGCGCGGCGGGCGGCGACGTCGTCGCGGACGGCCTTGCGGCTGCGAGCCCAGCCGATGCCGCGGCAGACCAGGTAAATAACAAAAGAGATGCTCGTGACGAAGACCGAGACGGGCAGGCCCGGCGCCAGGGAGAGGACCAGGCCGCCCACGGCGGAGACTTCCGCGAAGATGGTGGACCACACCACCGCGCGCAGCGGGGAGGAAGTTACCTGCACCGCCGCGGCACCCGGGGTGATGAGCAGCGCCATGACCAACAGCGAGCCGACAATCTGCACCGACTGCGCGGCCGTCAGACCCACGAGGATGGCGAAACCCACCGCGAGCCACCTGACCGGCAGGCCGGCCGCCTGGGCCATGACGGGGTCCGCGGAGGCGAAAAGCAGCGGGCGCCAGAAGAGCACCACGACAGCAACCACGATGGCGGTCGTGGCGGCGAGCAGCCACACCGAGGCGGAGGACACACCGACGATCTGGCCAGTGAGCAGCGTCATCGCGGTCTTGGCGTTGCCGGGGTAGAGGTGCAGGAAGAGCACCGAAAGGCCGAGGCCGAAGCTCATGACCACGCCAATAGCGCTGTCCTGTTGTCCTTTGAGCCCCAGCACCGCCAGGATGATGGCCGCGACGATGGCGCCGGCAATCGCGCCGAAGCCGATGTTGAGGCCGAACAGCAAAGCGGCGGCCGCGCCCATAAGCGCGAGCTCCGAGGTAGCGTGCACGGAGAAGGACATTTGGCGCAGGACGATGAGCGAGGTCATCACTCCGGAGAGGATTCCCAGCAGCGCGCAGGCGATGAGCGAGGACTGGACGAAATCAACACCTAGCAGGTACTGGGTGTCCTCGATGAACTTAGACAACGATGAGCCTCCCATCGAGGTTGAGGACGGTCACGGAAGAGCCATAGAGCTCCGAGAGCACCTCGGAGCGCATGACTTCGTCGACCGGGCCGAACGTGTGACCATTGGGCGCGAGGTAGAGCACCTTATCCACGACGCCCAGTACCGGGTTGATTCCGTGGGTAACAAAAAGCACGGAGGTGCCGCGCTCGTGGCGCCACGCATTGAGCTTCTCGACGGTCGCCTGCTGCCGCGCCGGGTCCAAGGACAAGAGCGGCTCGTCCGCGAGGATGAGCTCTGGGTCGTTGGCTAGGGCCTGGGCTTGGCGGATGAGCTGTTGCTGCCCGCCCGAGAGCTGGCCCACGCGGCGGTCAGCGATGCCGGTGGCACCGACTTCGGCGAGGAGCTCGTCCACGCGCCCCCGGGCAGGACGTCGGTTGCGCAGCGTGCCATGCGCCAGGGACAGCGACACGAGGTCTCGGGCGCGCAGGGGCAGGTCCTGAGGGAACATCCTTTGCTGCGGGATAAAGCCCACACGGCAGTTGATATCTACGCTGCCCGCGGTGAGCTGGCGGGTACCCAAGATAGTGCCGAGGAGCGTGGATTTGCCCACGCCGTTGGGGCCTAAAACGGCGATGAACTCGCCGCGGTCTACGGCGAGGTTCATGTCCGACCACAGCGGTTCTACTGCGGCGTTCTTAAAAGAGATGAGCACTTACACAGCCTCGAGTGCGTTGACGACTTCCTCGTAGTAGTCGAGGAAGTTGGTCCCCTCCGGCGGGGTTTCACCAATCTCTACCACCGGGATGTTCTTATCCTCGGCGGCGGCGCGGATGCGCTTGGTCATGTCGGTTTCGGTCTGTGGGTTAAAGATGAGCAGGTCGATCTTGTCCTGCTTGATGTCCTCAAGGAAGCGGGCCAAATCGGCGGCGGTGGGCTCGCCCTCAGCGACGGTGGCCTTGCGGTAGCCCTCCGGGGTGGCGTCGGTGCTGTCGGTGTACTTGAAGATGTAGTCCGCGATGGGCTCGGTCTGCGCGTAGTTGCGCTGCGGGAGCTTCTCGATGCGTGCCTTCAGGCCCTCCACGCGCTCGACTAGCGGATCGGCGGTGGCCTTAGCCTCTGGGTTGGTCTCGTTAACGAGCTCGGCCACTTCGGTCGCCACCTTCTCGATGGCTGCGGCGTCGTACCACACGTGCTCGTTGCCATCGATGTTGGTGACCTGCTCGGGGTGCTCGGCGGCGATCTTCTTGGCCTCGTCCATGGTCACGGTGTCGCCTTCGTGAGCGTGGTCATGGTCATGCCCGTGTTCGTGCGCATGGTCATGCGCACGCTCGTCATGGTCGTGCGCATGGTCGTGCCCTTCTTCATGATCATGCTCGTGTTCCTCGCCATGATCATGCTCGTCATGGTCATGGCCACCATGATCGTGAGCGGTAAGCGGGAGCGCGTGAATGATCTGGTCCTGGTTCTTGACGGCCTGGTAAAGCCAGGCGTCGTAACCGCCGCCACCGGCGATGATGACGTCAGCCTCGTTGGCGCGGGCGATGTCCGCGGCGGTGGGCTCGAAGTGGTGTGGGTCCACGCTGTTACCGCTCACGATGGGGTGAACGTCGATGTTCACGTCGGTCTGCGCGGTGTTGACGACCGCCTGGGCCACATCAGCCCAGATGGAGGTCGAGGCGACGACCTGAATGGTCTCCTTGTCGGAACCGGCATCCGAGCCGCCATCGGCGTTATCGCCGCTGGAAGAACAGGCGGTGAGCGAAGCGGCGCCCAGGGTGGCTGCGAAGAGGAGAGCGGTGGGACGTCGGAAAGCACGGCGTGAGAGGGAAGTGGTCATGCCCCTATTTCTACGTTTAGTGAAAATTGTTGTCAAATGATAATGAGTTGAAAAAGGGTAATGTTGCCGTCATGTCCAAACGCAGCACGACGCTGGCCTCCCTAGCGGCCGAACTTGGGGTTTCGCCCACCACGGTGTCCAACGCGTACAACCGGCCGGACCAGCTGGCGCCTGCCACCCGCGAGCGCATCCTCGCCGCCGCGGCTGAGCGTGGATACACAGGCCCGGATCCCACCGCACGCAGCTTGCGCACGCGCCGCCAAGGTTCACTGGGTGTTCTGCTCACCGAGCACCTTTCCTATGCCTTCGAGGACATGGCTTCTGTGGACTTCCTCGCCGGCATGGCGGAGGCCTCGGCGGGGGCGAGCACGACGTTGACTCTCATCCCTGCCGGGCCGGATACCGCCGGCGCGCCCAACGACGCCCAGGCAGCGCAGCTCGTAGGTTCGGCTGCCGTCGACGGTTTCGTGGTCTATTCCGTGGCAGCGGGAGATGCTTACCTCGACGCCGTGCAGCGCCGTGGCCTGCCGGTGGTGGTGTGTGACCAGCCCACGGATTCCGGCCTGCCCTTCGTGGGCATCGATGACCGCGCCGCGATTGCCCCGGCGGCGCAGGCGCTTGTCGACGCCTCCCATACCCGCATCGGTATCCTTGCCATCCGCCTACACCGCGAGCGCCTCGACGGCGAAGTGACGGCCGCACAACTGGCCGCGGCGGACATGCACGTGCAGCGCTCACGTGTATTGGGTGCGCTCGATGTTTTTGCAGACGCGGGACTCGATCCTGCAGACATCCCCGTGGTGACGCGACACATCAACGATTCGCGTACGGCTTACGCGGCCGCGGAGGAGCTGCTGACTAAGTACCCGGATCTCACCGCGGTGTTGTGCACGACGGATTCGATGGCGCTCGGGGTTATGGCTTATGCGCGCGATCATGGAATCGCGGTTCCCGAGCAGCTCTCCGTCACCGGCTTCGATGGCATCGCGCCGGCCCTGGCGCTGGGCCTGAGCACCGTCGTGCAGCCGAACAAGGAAAAGGGGGCGGCGGCGGGGCGCATGCTGGCCAGCCTCATCGAGGGGCGCGGCGAGGTGCCGCGCGTGTTGTTGGAGACCACCTTCCGCCCGGGGCGCACCGTGGCGCCGGTCGGGGCTTAAGAGCTGTGCTGCGCGCGAGCGGCGGCGAGTTCTTCGAGGAACTCTGTCACCGCCGCGATATCGGGCACGCGCAGCGCCGCCTGCGTTGCGCCCTCACCAACCTTGACACCGAGGTCCGGCGGCTGATTGAGCGCGGCGAAGCCGTCTTCGTCGGTGGTGTCATCCCCTAAAAAGACCACCGCTGTGGCCCCGACGCGGTGACGAAGCTTGTCAATCCACGTGCCCTTCGTGGCCTGCGTTGCGGAGAACTCGACGACGCACTTGCCCGCAGTCTTGGGGAAACCATCGGCGCTTAAGGCCTCGCCTTCCGCATAAGCAGCAGCGGCGGCGTCTGGGTCTTGCAACTCCAGCGCCCGCAGGTGCAGCACGCGCTGGAAGGGTTTAACCTCCAGCTCCGCGCCGGGGTGGCGGGCGATAATCTCCTTGATTTCCGCTTCCTTCTTGGCCAAGTAGGCTTCCATCTCCGGGGTGAGCGCGGATTCTTCCCACGAGGATTCGGCCCCATGCGAGCCACCAAAAAGCACCGGCTCGCGCAGCGGGCATACTCGCATCAGGCCATCGAGGTGGCGCCCAGAGAGCACTGCCGCGGTGGTGTTAGGTAGTTGCGCCAAGGCAGCGAGAGCATCCAGCGAGCGCTGCTCGGGGCGCACTGCGTAGGCGTTGCGCGCGAAGCCGGCCAAGGTGCCATCGAAGTCGGAAACAACCGCTAAATGTTCGGCGGCGGCGAGAGCATCAATCATGCTCCCCACCCTAGCGCTGAAACTTCGGAGCTATAGCGCGGCCATGCGGATAATCGGTGAATCCACCTTGTCGGTGCGCAGCGTCAACACGAGTTGGTTGTTGGGGTTGAGCGCGAAGTCGAACTCATGGCCTTCGGCGATGAGGTTGCGCATCAGCGAATCAGCCCATTGCATCGAGCCCTCGCAGTCGCCGCTTCGCGGTGGGCTTTCATAGGTGGCTTTCTCCACCCGCATGATATCGCCCTCCCAGATCGTGGAGGTTTTGTCATCCTTGTGGAAGGACACCTCAGCGGTAAACGGTACGCAGCCAGTTGAGCCCACCGCGGTGTGCTCACCGAAGCTCATATGGGGCACGTGTGCAGTATCGGCAGGGAGGGAGGAAGGAGCGTCCGGTGAGGTGTAGAGGTTGATGACCTGCCAATCCTTGCCCACGATGCGGTCATCGCCGCGCGGGGCAGGTTCCTCCTCAGCGGAGCTGCATCCAGCTAGGCCAAGCGCAAGCAGCACAGTACTGAGCACAGCGGTGAGCCGGCGCCGCATCATGCTTCCTCCTGGTCCAAAGCGCCGAGGAAGGACTGCGACCACAGCGCGATATCGTGCTGACACACCTGCTCGTTCATAGCAATCATGCGCTCGCGCATGGTCTCGGGGAATTCCTCCAGTGCTTTGACCGCGGAGAGTAGGGCGCGCTTGATGGATTCGATGTCGAAGGGGTTGCACAGGTTGGCTTGGGTAAGCTCTGCTGCCGCGCCCGCAAACTCGGAGAGCACGAGTGCACCTGTGCCGTCGCCGTGGGAGGCCACGTATTCCTTGGCCACTAGGTTCATGCCGTCCTTAAATGGCGTGACCAGCATGATGTCCGCGAGCCGGTAATAACGCCGCAGGACGTCCTTCGGTACGGAACTGTGCTGGTAATGCACCACCGGCGCGCCGAGGCGCCCAAAGCGGCCATTGATGCGGCCCACGGCCTCCTCCACCTTTGAACGCGTGGCGCGGTAATGGTCGATGCGTTCGCGCGAAGGAGTAGCCAGCTGGACGAAGGTTACCTCGTGTGGGTCCAGCGCACCGGTCTCGAGGAGCTCCTCGAAGGCGGTGAGGCGCTGCAGGATCCCCTTCGTGTAATCCAGGCGGTCCACACCCAAAATGACGTGCTTGGGGTTCCCCAGCTCAGCGCGCAGCTGGGCGACGTCCCCCGCATCGCCACCGTCAGCGAATTCACCCGCCGCAATAGAAATGGGGAAAGCGCCTACCCCGACAGAATGCCCGCTACCGGTCACGATGCGAGCGGTGACCGCGCGGGTGCTGACCTCCCCTTCTACGTCCAGCCCTTGGGTGCGGGCCAGCTCCAAGAAATTGCGGGCGTTGGATTCGAGGTGGAAGCCGATCAGGTTGGCGTCGAGAAGCCCCCGCACCAACTCCTCACGCCACGGCAACTGGCGGAAGAGATCCGGGGAGGGGAAGGGAATGTGCAGGAAGAATCCAATGGTGAGGTCGGGGCGTAGCTGGCGCAGGATGCCGGGGACGAGCTGGAGCTGATAGTCCTGCACCCACACCGTGGCATTCTCTGCGGCGACGGCTGCTACCTCGTTGGCAAAACGCAGGTTGACCTCGCGGTAGGCATCCCACCAGTCGCGGTTGTAGACGGGGGTGACGATGAGGTCGTGGTAGAGCGGCCACAGGGTGGCGTTGGAAAAGCCCTCATAGAAGGCCTCAAAATCCTCCTGTGTCAGGCGCACCGGGTGAAGGAGGACACCGTTATCCGTGGTGAAGGGCTCGGGAGCTTCGTCGGCTACGCCCGGCCATCCCACCCAGCAGCCCTGGTGTTCTTCCAAGACCGGGGAGAGCGCGGTGACGAGGCCGCCGGGGGATGCCTTCCACTCGCGGGTGCCATCGGCGGCGGTCTCGAGGTCCACCGGCAGGCGATTGGCAACGACGACGAAGCTATTGGTGCGCCCGGACATAGCTAGGCCTTCTTTGCGGCCTTTTTAGTTGCCTTCTTCGTGGCCTTCTTAGTTGTCTTCTTGGTGGCTTTCTTCGTGGCCTTCTTAGTCGTCTTCTTCGTGGATTTCTTAGAAGCCTTCTTCGTGGCCTTCTTGCTGCTCTTCTTGGGGGCAGCATCGGCTTGCTCGGCCAGCACCTTGCGGTGGACCAAGCCTTCTGGCTCGACGCCCAGCATCGACATGAGGGTCACGCCGTCGAGGAAATCCTCCGCATAGGTGGCGACAACGCGGCGCGCGGAGCGGGCGGTCTCCTCCTCTACTGCGTGAGTCTGGTCAGCCGCGGGCTGGGTATCTGTGACCTTTGGTGGCACGGAGTCCTCCTGGGATGAAGTATGAAAGCTTTCAGACCGGCTATTCTACGCTATTGCGACTTCGTTGGGGCGCTCGGGTCATCTTTGCCGGGCACCGTGTAGGTGGGGCGCTGCGCCGGAAATTGCGTGGTAACGGGCCACATGTCCGTGATGGCATCGCCCTGCTGGAAGCGCGCCTGCTGTGCGGGCGTCGGTGGTTTGGGCCCATATTGCGGCGGCGGGGCCGGCAGATTGTGGCGCGGGGCGAAGGGAGACAGGGGTACGCGGGGAATGCGGGCGCGCTGCGCCAGGCGGGTGGCGCGCGCGAAGGAGAACGTGCCTAGGCGCTTGAAGGCGGTGTAGGGGCGGAAGTACTGCGGGCGGCGCAGGCGGCGGGCGACTCGCTCGCCGAAGACGACGCCGGCGGCAAGTGCACCGGCGATGGCGAGGGCGCTGGCCAGGTTGGTCAGGCCGGTGATGAGCTGCTCGTTGAGCATGGCGTACATGCCGCGGTACAACGTCAGGCCTGGAAGCATGGGCGTATAGCCCACGATCATAGTGATGAGTGGCGGCATCATGTAGCGACGGGAGAGTAGGCCGCCGGCCAAGCCCACCGCTGCGGCAGAAATGCCCGAGGCAATGACGGCCCCGACGCCCAAGAAGACGACGAGGAAGTAGTAGAACACCATACCGGCGGCGGCCGTGAGACCGGAGATGGTGACCTCGGACCAGGAGGCTCCCAGCGCCAGCGCAAAGGCGGCGGAGCCGATGCCGCCGCACAGTACGAGCAGTGGGATTTGGTGATAGACGGGCGGGGCGAGCGTGGCTAGTGGGGGAAGGCTAAAGCCCAACCACGACGCCACCTGGATACCCAGGCCCACGCCGGCGATGATGGCGCCGGTGGACATGAGAGCCTCAAAGAACTTCGCGGACGAGGTCACGGGTGCGCGGGTGATGCCGTCCACGAGGCACTGTACGAGCGTTAGTCCCGCCACCAGCACGACGATGCCGGAACCGATGATTTGGGAGGGTAGCATCTGGATGCCAAATCGCGCGAAAACGTTGTAGAGGATGGCCGCGGGAATGACGGCAAGCAGGCCGCCGACAAGGTTCTGATAGAACGGCGGCAGCCGGTAGCCGGCGAGGAACATATTCGTGCCCATGATGAGTGCCGAAATGAGGAAGGTGACAACACCGACGAGAAGGTCACCGCCCAGCATCACGGCGATGAATCCACCCATGGCACCCCACGCGCTGACGATGGTGGTCTTGGAATAGGGGTTCTTCATCGCATCGATGTCATCCAAGATCTTCTCCGCCATTGCCGGTGGCGTAGCACCGGAATGGATGGAGCGGATGAGCCTGTCAACGGCGGATAGTTTGGTGAAATCCACGGCGATGCTCGGCGCCACGCGGAAGACGTGGAGGTTGTGCCGATCCGGCCCTGTGCCGATGGCGGTGTGGATAGTGATGGTGTTCATCAGGATCGACACGTGGCAGTAGTGCAGGCCATAGGAGGATGCGACGAGGTGAATCTGTGCCTGCACGTCGGTATTGGCTGAGCCCGCTGCAATCAGGATTTCGCCGACGCGCGCGGCGATCTCCATGACGCCGGTGACCTGGGCCGGATCGGTGAGATCGACTGGGGCGAGCGGGGAGGGCGGCGGTGCGGCCTTAGCGGCGTCAATGGTGGCGACCGGAGCCGACCGGTACAGCAGGCGCTGGCGCAAGGAAGAAAGAACAGACACGGAAAAGAAAGACCTCAACAACACTTCTGGGTTCGGTAAGTCAGCACTTTAGTAACTGCCGCGGATTTATGCACCTGCCAGTGCTTTTCGGGCCCCTGACGGCCGCTTTTTCGCAGTGCAACCACCCTGGCTTTCCGTCCATGGGGTGGGCTCAGGTACGATTCCCCATAGCGGATGAGCCGCGGTGCTGGAGTGGCGCAATCGGTAGCGCAACGGTCTTGTAAACCGTAGGTTGCGAGTTCAAGTCTCGTCTCCAGCTCAAAAGGGCCTTTTTCAAGGCCCTTTCTCTCTTTTAGGGCCTATTCGGCGAGGTGGCCCAAGGCGACGTCGATAAGCGCGCGGCGCCTTTGCGGCGGCAGGGGGCGGTCGGTGAGGTGATCGTGGACCCACAGGCCGTCGGCGATGATCGAGGCCAGCACGACGGATTCATCCTCCGAGACAGGATCGGGGAGCCAGCGCCTGTCGACGTCCCTCCACACCTTCTGGAAGTCCGGATGGGACTGTGAGTGGATGGACATGAGCAATTCAATGAGCGGGTCATTCTTTCCCATGGACTCCAGCGCGGCACGGTAGCGCTGGCGTGGGCTCAGCTGGTCTGCCGTCTTGCCGTCGGAGAGACCGACGAGCTCTTCCTCCCAGCGCTCCGCGCAGAGCTTGTGGCAGTCAATGAGCAGCTCGTGGCGGGTGGGGAAGTGGTAGATGAGCCCAGACTTACTCATACCCGTTGCGGTGGCCAAGGAATCGTAGGTCAGTGCGTGGACGCCATCCTCTTCGATGATGGCGAGCGCCTTTTCGAGCGCCTCGACCTTTTTACTAACGCGTGGCATCGGCACCTCCTGAGGTTGGATTGCTGCGGAAGCACCAGCCGGTGACCGCGGCAAAAATGAGCATGACTACGCCGAGCCCAGCGGCGGTGGCTAGGTAGGCGTCGTTATACGCGGCGCCGGCGGCCTCCGCGAGTGCGGGGTTGTGGAGTGCTTCCATGCCTAAGTCCTGGATGTCCTCGGGGAGCCCGCTCTTGTAGAGCATCGGCAGCACTGATCCAGTGACCGCAATGGACAGCAGCGTACCGAATTCATAAGACACTTCCTCCACGCCCGCGGCCATGCCGGAGCGTGACGCAGGAGCGGCACCGATGATGGCAGTGGAGGACACCGACATCACGAACCCCGCGCCGAGGCCAGTGATGAACAGACCAGCCAGGTATGCGGGGAAGACCTCGTGCGTGCCGCCCCACACCACGCCGCCAATGCCCGCTGCCATGGCGAGGAAGCCGCCAGCGATGATGGGCAAGAAACCCCAGCGGTGCAGGTTAGCCCCGCCCAGCGCGGACATCGGCAGCGCCGCAATCGCGATGAGGGAAATGATGAGCCCAGCGTGCAGCGGGGAGTAGAGGTCCACCAACTGCAGCTTCTGCGTGGTGGTCATTTCCAGCCCTGCCATGCCAAACATGGCGCCGGCTGCGGCCAACACGCCGCCGCTGAAGATGGGCGAGCGGAAGATATCGAAGGTGAGAAGCGGCTCCTTCAGTTTGTGCTGGCGGCGAGTGAAGAGGATGGCACCGATGAGACAGGCAGCCAGCGCGCCGCCAATAAGCATGGCGTTGAGATGGGAGCTGGCGACAGACTTGATGACGAGCACCAGCGAAGCCAGCGTGATCAGCGCGTAAAGGGAAGACAAGAAATCCCACTGCTTCGCCGGGTTCGCCACATTAGGCGGGGCGAGGAAGGCGGTGAGGATGAGCGCGATGATGACGATGGGCACGTTGACCAAAAAGACCGATCCCCACCAGAAATGCTCGAGCAAGAAGCCGCCTACCGTGGGGCCCGCCGCCGCGCCGACGACGGCGATGGAGCCCCAAATGCCGATGGCGGTGTTGCGCTCAATCTCATCCTCAAAGGTCAGGCGAATCAGCGCCAGGGTAGCGGGCATCATGATGGACGCACCGAGACCTAGGAAGGCGCGAGCGGCGACGAGCTCCCACGCGCCGGGGGCGAGTGCGGCGGCCAGCGAAGCGATGCCGAAGACCCACAGGCCGATGACGAACATGCGGCGGTGACCGATCTTGTCACCTAACGTGCCGGTGCCTAGGAGGAGGCCGGCGAGCATGAGCGCGTAGGCGTTGATGATCCACAGCTGCTGCAGCGAGGTGGCGTGCAGCTGCTCGGAGAGCTCCGGCAGGGCAGTGTAAAGGATCGAGTTGTCCAAGCCGATCATGAGCAGACCCAAGGAGATGACACTAAAAAAGATCCACCGTCGGGTCGCTGAGGTGCTTAAGGCCTCTGCGGAGGCTTTCGTGTGAACGTCTGTCATGCTGCGAAACTATAGCGAACGGTCGTTACAGTTTCAAAGTCTTGAATGTTGACTTGTTGTTAAAGTCACAAAGTGCGCGTGACGTGAGAAGGCAGCTTTATGGTGGCGAAACACCACCGGGAGGGAGAACACTGGGGTCCGTTAGCGATAAAAGTTAGAGAGGTACAACATGGCACGCAATTACGCCACGCAACTCGTAGAAACCTTGGAAGCCCAGGGAGTTAAGCGCATCTATGGGCTTGTCGGTGATTCCCTCAACCCCATCGTGGACGCGGTGCGGCAGTCCTCCATCGAGTGGGTCCACGTCCGCAACGAAGAGGCCGCGGCATTCGCCGCTGAGGCGGATTCCCTCACCACCGGCAACCTCGCCGTGTGCGCCGCCTCCTGCGGCCCGGGAAATACGCACCTTATTCAGGGGCTTTACGACGCCCACCGCAACGGCGCCAAGGTCCTTGCCCTAGCCAGCCACATTCCTTCCCGCCAGATCGGCTCGAAGTTCTTCCAGGAAACCCACCCTGAGGCCATCTTTCAGGAGTGCTCCGGCTACTGCGAGATGGTCAACTCCGCTGAGCAGGGAGGCGTGGTCTTGCACCATGCCATTCAGAGCACCATGGCCGGCAAGGGCGTGTCCGTCCTCGTTATCCCGGGTGATGTCTCCACTCAAGAGGCGGAAGAGGACACCTTCACCTCCTCCGTGATTTCCTCCGGCCGTCCGGTTGTCTACCCGGACCCGGCAGAGGCCGCCGCGCTGACCCAGGCCATCAACGAGGCCAAGACCGTCGCCCTCTTCGTCGGTGCTGGCGTCAAGGACGCGCGCGAGCAGGTCCTTGCGCTGGCCGAGAAGATCAAGGCTCCCATCGGCCACGCCCTGGGCGGCAAGATGTACATCCAGTACGACAACCCCTTCGACGTCGGCATGTCCGGCCTGCTCGGCTACGGCGCGGCGCACGAGGCCACCCACGAGGCAGACCTGCTCATCCTGCTGGGCACGGACTTCCCCTATAACGACTTCCTGCCGGATGCCAACGTGGCCCAGGTCGACATCGATGGCTCCCACATTGGCCGCCGCACCCGCATCAAGTACCCGGTGACGGGCGATGTCGCCGCCACCATCGAGAACATCCTGCCGCACGTCGATGAAAAGAAGGACCGCTCCTTCCTCGACAAGATGCTGAAAAAGCACTACGACAAGCTGCATCACGTCGTTGAGGCCTACACCTCCGGCGTCGAGAAGCACACGCCGATCCACCCGGAGTACATCGCCGACCTCATTGACCAGCAGGCCGATGAAGACGCCATCTTCACCGTCGATACCGGTATGTGCAACGTGTGGGGCGCGCGCTACATTACTGCGAACGGTAAGCGCGAGCAGATCGGTTCCTTCCGCCACGGCACCATGGCCAACGCCCTGCCGATGGCCATCGGTGCGCAGGCGGCGCACCCGGACCGCCAGGTCATCACCTTCTCCGGCGACGGCGGGCTGTCCATGCTCATGGGCGAGCTGCTCACGGTGAAGCTGCACAACCTGCCGGTGAAGATGTTCGTGTTCAACAACTCTTCCCTCGGCATGGTCAAGCTGGAGATGCTGGTCCAGGGCCTGCCGGAGCATGAGACCGACCACGAGCACGTCAACTACGCCAAAATTGCGGAGGGTGCGGGCATCAAGCACTTCCGCATCGAGGATCCGAAGGACGCGCCGCGCCTCATCAAGGAGGCCTTGGCCTACGACGGGCCTGCGCTTATCGACGTCGTCACGGACCCCAACGCCCTCTCCTTGCCGCCGACGCTGACCTTTGAGCAGCTGCTCGGATTCTCTAAGGCGGCAACCCGCACCGTCTTCGGCGGCGGCGTGGGCCAGATGCTCTCCATGGCGAAGTCCAACCTGCGCAATATTCCGCGCCCGCAGGACTTTTAATGTGTCGGCGTTAGCGCCACACATTAAAAGAGGCCCACGCCGAAGAGATCGACATGCTCGCGGGTTTACCCCCGCCAAGGTTTTATTCCTTGGCGGGGTCTTTGACTGGGATGAGGACCAGCGCGCCAACGAGCAAGACTAGCCCGATGGCGAGCACGCCTCCCCGATCTCCCTGCCCGAGCAGGGAAACGAAGACGCCAAAGAGGAAGGGCGTCAACCACGCCACGGCTCGGCCGGTCGTGGCGTAGAGGCCAAACATCTCGCCTTCGCGCCCCGGCGGGGCCACACGCGCCAAGAAGCCGCGGGCGGAGGCCTGGGCCGGTCCGACGCAGAGACACAGGATGAGCCCGCAGATCCAGAAGGCCGTCGGCCCCTGCGCCACAAACATGATCCCGGCCATGAGCGTCAAGATGGCCAGGCAGGTGAGGATGATGGCTTTGGGGCCCACGTGGTCGTCGATCAGCCCGCCGACCACCGCGCCCAGCGCGGCCGCAACGTTGGCGGCAACACCGAAGATGAGGACGTCGCCAGGCGAAAGCCCATAGACGGATACGCCCAGCACGGCCCCGAAGCTAAACACCGCGGACAGGCCATCGCGGAAGATGGCAGAAGCAAAGAGGAACGCAAAGGCATTGCGGTCCTCCCGCCACAGCGTTCGCACCGTGCGCCACAGCTCGCGGTAAGACTCCGCCACACCGCCCGTCGATTCACCCGACGGCGCAATCTCCGGCACGCGCAGCAACACGGGGATGGCAGACAGCCCAAACCACGCCGCCGAAAGCAGTGCCACGAGCCGAATATTCCAGCCACCCTCCGTGGACAGCCCCAGTCCGCCGCCCTCGCCGGAGACGAAGCCGAAGTAGCAGATGAGCAGCAGTACGATGCCGCCGAAATAGCCTGCCGACCAGCCCAGGCCGGATACGCGGCCCACCTTGTCCTCGGTGGCCACCTGGTTGAGTTGGGCAAAGTAGTTGACCTCCGCGAATTGGATGGTCACCGAACCTACCGCTAGGCCGATGAGGCCGAGCCAGAAATACGCGGGCGCATCATTGCGGATGAAGAACAGGCTGGCCATGACCAGGAAGGTCAGCAGCGACCAGAAGCCCAGCGCGCGACGCCGCGTGCCCAACCGGTCAGAGCGCTGCCCCATCACGGGGGTCACCGCAAAGATCACCAGGCCCGCCACCGTCATGGACCACGACAGCCACTGCGCCGGGGTGAACTGCGAGTCAATCTGCTGGCCCACCGAGTCGGTGAGGTAGACCGAGAAAATAAACGTCACGAGCACCGCGTTGAAGGCGGCCGAACCCCAGTCCCACAGGGCCCAGGCAGCCACGGTGAGGCGGTCAGTGCGTGTCGAGGCTTGCGTCATGCTTCATTATCGTAGGCAAAAACACCTGCCGAGTGGATGGAGTTGCACTTAACGCGACGTCAACTTTTAGGCTCAACGACATGCGTAACGACTACAGCATCGGCGATGTGGCCGGCATTTTGAAAGTCACCACCCGCACCCTGCGGCACTGGGATGACATCGGCCTGCTTAGCCCCCAGTGGCGCACCGGGGGCGATCACCGCCTCTACACCGAAGATGACGTGCAACGCGGGATGGACATCCTGATTTATCGCAGCGTCGGGATTGAGCTGAAAGACATCGCAGTGCTTCTCGACGCCCCTTCCGCAGCCACCCTGGCCCGCCTCCGCGCCCAACACGAGGCCTTGCAGAAGCGGCGAGCCGACGTCGACGCCATGTTGTACGCAGTGGAAAGACTAATTGAGGAGACTGAAATGGATAAGAACCTAAGCCCCAGCCAAAAAGTGCGGAACCTGGGTGACGCATGGCCCCAACTGCAGGAAGAAGCCCACGAGAAGTGGGGAGACAGCAAAGAATGGGCGGCCAGTGCGGCCGTCGCAGATTCGATGGGAAAGAAGGACTGGGAGGAATTCTCAGTGGACCATGAGAACTTTGCGGCCGAGCTAGAGGAGGCCGCGGACGCAGGACTTGAACCGGGCGGCGAGGAGGCGAAGGTAATCGTCGACAAGCACCGCGCCCTCATCGCCCAGTGGTACCCGGTGTCGAGGTCCAAGCAGGTGATCCTGGCGCGCATGTACTGCGAGGACCCGCGGTTTAACGAGACCTACCGCGGTAATGCCGACTATTTGCGTCAGCTGATTGAGGCGCAAGCGCAGGCGGAAGGGGTGGATCTGGACAATCTCGCCTGGGACTAGTCGGTTCACAGCGCACGTACAGACTCCGCTCAGTACCCTTGGAAGCCAGAGTGCAATACTTCTCACCTTGAATGAGATATCCCTGGCGCCACCAGGCGTTAAGAGAAGCGGAGAAAGGACCAAAGCGGGACCATGGATGATTCGAAGGACGTCAAGGTACTTGTCGTCGATGACGAGCCCAATATCGTTGAGTTGCTCACCGTCTCCCTAAAGTTTCAAGGTTTCGACGTACACAGCGCCAACTCCGGCAACGAGGCCCTGCGCATCGCGCGTGAGATCAATCCAGACGCTTACATCATGGACGTCATGATGCCGGGCATGGACGGCTTTGAGCTGCTGGGCAAGCTACGCGCAGAGGGCCTCGACGGCCCCGTGCTCTACCTGACCGCCAAGGACAGCGTGGACCAGCGCATCCACGGCTTGACCATTGGCGCGGATGATTACGTCACCAAGCCCTTCAGCCTGGAAGAGGTCATCACCCGCCTGCGCGTGATTCTGCGCCGCGGTAACGCGGTGGATGACCAGGACGGCGACGCCACCATGACCTATGCCGACCTCACCCTCAACGATGACACCCACGAGGTCACCAAGGCGGGGGAGATCGTGGAGCTTTCGCCCACCGAGTTCAACCTGCTGCGCTACCTCATGCAGAACCGCGAGGTGGTGCTGTCCAAGTCCAAGATTCTGGATAATGTCTGGCACTACGACTTTGGTGGTGACGGCAACGTGGTCGAGTCCTACATTTCCTACCTACGCCGCAAAATTGATACCGGCGATACCCCGCTTATTCACACCGTCCGCGGTGTCGGTTACGTGCTGCGCATGCCGCGCTCGTAGGCTCATCCACTATGAGCGAACCCACCGCGAGTATTCAGGCCCCACAATCCGGGGTGACGCTGGTGCGGGATAAAGCCCCGCGCCGGCGTATGCAGCGCCCCAAAGCGCTGCCCCTGCGCACGTGGCTACTTGTCCTCATGGTGCTGGTATCGGGGCTTGGCCTGGCCATGTCCTCCCTGGCGGTGTCGTCGATCATGCGCAACGTGCTCTACACCCGAGTGGACACCGAGCTTAACGACGCCCACAGCTCCTGGGCCAGCAACCTCGACGAGTCCTTTTATATGCCGCAGGACGGAAGCCGCCGACCCCCGACGGATTATGTGGCGCTGGCGTACTATCCCGATGGCTCCGTGGTGACCACGCGGCCGATCGCGGCGTTGCCCGATGCACGCAACGTGATCGTCGGTGGGGAACCCACCACCGTGCGCTCGATTCAGGGCGAAACCGAATGGCGGGCCGTGGCCAAACTCCAACGGGATGGTTCCGTGGTGGTCGTCGCCAAAGACATGACGACGGAAAACTCCATCCTGAAAGGGTTGGCGATTGTCCAGGTGATCATCGCGGCCTTGGTCATGCTGATCATCGCGGTGGTGGGCATGTGGCTGATCCACCGGGCGCTGCGGCCGCTGCGCGTGGTCGAGAAAACGGCTTCCCAAATCGCGGCGGGCAACCTGGACAAGCGCGTGCCGGAGTGGCCGCTGCACACTGAAGTGGGGCAGCTTGCCGCAGCGCTCAACGTCATGCTGGGGCAGCTGCAGAATTCCGTCGTCGATGCGCAGGAAAAAGAACAGCAAATGCGCCGCTTCGTCGGCGATGCCTCCCACGAGCTGCGCACGCCGCTGACCAGCCTGCGCGGCTACACGGAGCTGTACCGCTCGGGGGCTACCCAGGACGCGGAGTTTGTCTTCAGCAAGATCGATGCCGAGTCTAAGCGGATGTCGTTGCTCGTGGAGGATCTGCTGGCCCTGACGCGCGCGGAGGGCTCACGCCTGGACATGCGCGAGGTTGACATGCTGGAACTTGTGCTGTCAGTGGGTTCCTCGGCGCGGGCGGCTTTTGCGGGCCGCACCATCAACGTCAACAACGAGGCCTCCGGGATTCCAATGGTCAACGGAGACCCGGATCGCCTACACCAGGTATTGCTTAACCTGGTGTCCAACGGTATCCGCCACGGCGGCGAGGAGGCGTCGGTGACGCTGACCTTGCGCGACGACGAGGAGCACGTGCTTATCGACGTTGCCGATGACGGCAAGGGCATCTCCCCCGAAGACGCGGCCCATATCTTTGAGCGCTTCTACCGTGCAGACACCTCGCGCACCCGCGATACGGGTGGCTCGGGTTTGGGCTTGGCCATCGTGAAATCACTCGTCGAGCAGCACGGCGGTTTAATCTCCGTGGATTCGGAGCTGGGCAGCGGCTCGGTGTTTACCGTCCAGCTGCCCAAGGCGGCAGCTAGTGCCTAGCTGCCGAAAGGTAGCAGTCAGCTCTTAGCTGTCGCGGCGGCCATCCTCGTCCGTGCCGAGGTGCTGGCGGATGCGCGCGGCGGCCTCGTCCATGGCGGCGGGGTCGGTGGCGTCGGCAGCGAAGGCCTTGGCGAAGTCGTAGTCTTCCATCTTCTCGGTGGGGAAGAGGTGGATATGGGTATGGGGAACGTCGAAGCCAGCGATGATGTAGCCCGTACGCGGGGTGTCGAAGGCCGTCTTGATGGCGCCACCGATCTCCAGGGCGATCTCGTTGAGGTGTGCCCAGGTTTCTGAATCGAGGTCAGTCCACTTATCGACCTCCTCGACCGGCACCACCAAGGTGTGGCCATAACGCAGCGGCTCGATGGACAAAAACGCCACGCACTTCTCGTCGCGGTACACAAAGCGAGCAGGCAGCTCGCCCTCGATGATCTTTGTAAATACGGAAGACATGGCCCCTAGGCTACCGCCAGTTAAGATAGACGGCATGCGCATTCTCGTTATTGGCTCGGGCGGCCGCGAACACGCCCTGCTCACCGGCCTGAAAGCTGACCCTTCTGTTACCGATCTGCACATTGCCCCCGGTTCCCCGGCGCATAAGATGCAGGCCACCATCCACCCGGAGTATTCCCAGGTGGACGATCCTGCACGTATGACGGAGCTGGCAGTGGACATCGCAGCGGACCTCGTCGTCATTGGACCGGAGGTGCCGCTGGTGAAAGGCGTGGCGGATGCACTGCGTGAGCGCGGCATTGCGGTCTTCGGGCCGTCGGCAAGCGCGGCACAGATCGAAGGTTCCAAGGCCTTTGCTAAGGACGTGATGGCGGCCGCCGGCGTGCGCACCGCCCGCGCGGAGCAGCTCGCCCCCGGCACCAGCGATGAGGACATCGAGGCCGCCCTCGATCGTTTCGGCCCGCACTTCGTGGTTAAGGACGACGGCTTGGCCGGCGGCAAGGGCGTGGTGGTGACCGAATCCCGCGAGGAAGCCCGCGCGCACGTTGACGCCGTCCATGTAGCCGGCAACCCGGTGCTGCTCGAGTCCTTCCTCGATGGCCCTGAGGTTTCCCTGTTCTGTCTCGTGGATGGTGAGACCGTCGTGCCGCTGCTGCCGGCGCAGGACCACAAGCGTGCCTATGACAACGATGAAGGCCCCAACACCGGCGGCATGGGCGCTTATACGCCGCTGCCGTGGCTGCCTGCCGACGGTACCCAGCGCATCGTCGACGAAGTTTGCGTCCCCGTGGCCAAGGAAATGGTCAAGCGCGGCACGCCGTACACCGGGCTGCTGTATGCAGGACTGGCCTGGGGCAAGGAAGGCCCGGCCGTCGTCGAATTCAATTGCCGTTTCGGTGACCCGGAAACGCAGGCGGTCTTGTCCCTTCTGAAGTCCCCACTGGGAGAGGTCCTGCACGCCACCGCTACCGGACAGCTAGCGGAGCTGGCGCCGCTGGAGTGGGAAGACGGCTATGCCGTCACCGTGGTGCTGGCCGCCGAGGGCTACCCGGCTTCGCCGCGCAAGGGCGATCCGATTGCCTCGCCGGATCTTGATGATCCCACCCGGGTTCTGCACGCCGGTACCACCACGGGGGAGGGCGGCTACGTCTCCAACGGTGGTCGCGTTCTCAACGTTCTCGGTCGCGGTGCCACCCTCGCTGATGCCCGCGCAGCCGCCTACGAGGTTCTCGGCGGCATCGAGCTGGAGGGCAGCTTCTTCCGCACGGACATTGCACTGCCGGCGGAGAAGGGTCAGATTAGCATCTAATCCCCTGATAATGCCTCCTTTGGGGTGCGGCGTGGAATAATGAGCGACGTGGCTGAAAAGAAGAACATTTCCAACGTCCTGTCCGCTCGATACGCCTCCCCAGAGATGGCTGAAATCTGGTCCCCGGAACACAAGATTATTCTGGAGCGCCAGCTGTGGATTGCGGTGATGACGGCGCAGAAGGATCTTGGCGTCGACATCCCTGCCTCGGCTATCGCCGCTTACGAGGCGCAGGTTGAGAACGTCAACCTCGCCTCCATCGCGGAGCGTGAGCGCGTTACGCGCCACGACGTCAAGGCGCGCATCGAGGAGTTCAACGCCCTAGCCGGCTGCGAGCACATCCACAAGGGCATGACCTCGCGTGACCTGACGGAGAACGTGGAGCAGCTGCAGATTCTGCGTTCTTTGGAGCTAACCCGCGATAAGGCCATCGCGGTGGTTTCGCGCATCGGTGAGCGTGCCGCGCAGTACCAAACGCTGGTGATGGCGGGCCGCTCCCACAACGTCGCTGCCCAGGCCACGACCCTGGGCAAGCGTTTCGCCTCCGCTGCCGACGAGCTCCTGCTGGGCATCGAGCGCGTGGAATCGCTGCTGAGCCGCTATCCGCTGCGCGGCATCAAGGGCCCGATGGGCACCTCGCAGGACATGCTCGACCTCATGGGCGGCTCCGAAGACAAGCTCGCCGCGTTGGAGACCCGCATTGCGGATCACCTGGGCTTCTCCCGCGTGTTCAATTCGGTGGGTCAGGTTTACCCGCGCTCCCTCGATTTCGATGCCGTGTCGGCGCTCGTTGAGCTCGGCGCTGGGCCTTCCTCGCTGGCCACGACCATTCGCCTGATGGCCGGCAACGAGACCGTGACCGAAGGTTTCAAGGAAGGCCAGGTCGGCTCCTCAGCCATGCCGCACAAGATGAATGCCCGCTCCTGCGAGCGTGTGGGCGGCTTCCAGGTCATTCTGCGCGGTTACCTGACGATGGTGGCGGATCTGTCCGGCCAGCAGTGGAACGAGGGTGACGTGTTCTGTTCGGTGGTACGCCGCGTGGCGCTGCCCGACGCCTTCTTCGCTATCGACGGCATGTTTGAAACCTTCCTCACCGTGCTCGACGAGTTCGGCGCTTTCCCGGCCATGATTGACCGCGAGCTGGAGCGCTACCTGCCGTT
Source organism: Corynebacterium sp. HMSC035E02 (assembly GCF_001836065.1). Classification (NCBI taxonomy): domain Bacteria; kingdom Bacillati; phylum Actinomycetota; class Actinomycetes; order Mycobacteriales; family Corynebacteriaceae; genus Corynebacterium; species Corynebacterium sp. HMSC035E02. The sequence goes on along the minus strand of NZ_KV827333.1, from coordinate 49,661 downwards.
CCTCGCCACCACCCGCATCCTCATGGCGGCGGTGCGCGCGGGCGTGGGCCGTGAGACCGCGCACGAGGTCATCAAGGAAAATGCCGTCGCCGTGGCGCTCAACATGCGTGAGAATGGCGGGGAGCAGGACCTCATTGAGCGCCTGGCTGCCGATGAGCGCCTGCCGCTCGATGCCGCCGCCCTTGAGGCCGCGCTGTCGGACAAGCACGCCTTCATCGGTGCTGCCGAATCGCAGGTAAGCCAGATCCTGGGCCGCATCAAGGCGATTGTTGACCAGCACCCGAAGGCCGCGGCCTACACCCCGGGCGAGATCCTCTAGCCCACGCGGCCAGGGGGGCATCCAGTGATCTGGGGCGACCGGGCGTGGTACGTTTTCGCAGACAATCCCTCTCAAACGCGAGTTTTCGGGGCGCTATTTACGAAAACGTACCTCGTTGGCCCGGTCCATGTACGTTTCGATCAAATAAGGTTGCCCAGATCGAATTTTCTGGCCCTTATTTGATCGAAACGACCATCTAGTCACGTTCTGCTTTATCCGGCGCGTTGTCCGCGCCCTTCGTTGCGGACTCGATGGCGCTGCGGGTTGTACCCCAGGCTTGCCGGGCGCGGTTGGTTACGGTTTCGCGGGCTTCTAAGGTGCGTTGCTGCGCAACACCAGCGGCTTCGCGGGCCATGTTGGTGCCGGTGGCAGTCAGCTCGCGGAAGGCATCGATGCGCCGGACGGGCTCTAAGCCCTCGGTTCCTTCGACAGCAAGGTTGGCAGCGTCGGCGAAGTCACGCAGTTGGGCAAAGAAGTGGTTGACCTCCGCTACGGCGCGGGGAGAGTTCCAGTCGATGGCTTTGCGCAGCGTCGAGAAGCTGCCCAGCTCGTGGGCAATGTGGGCGATGCTGGTGAGGTCTTCCAGCAAACGAGCGGCGCGCCTCTGCCGCGCCCGAGCAACAGCCGCGGCGTAGTCTTTGGCCACCTCGCCCTCCACGGCATTGGCGCGGCTGAGCTGAAGCACATACATCTGGTTCTGCAGCTGCACGGTTCGGGCAAGCTCGTAGAACCACGAGCCTGCGTCGTCGTTAGTCTTCTGGAAGGTCGCGCGCACCTTCCCGGGCGAAGTCTTTGACCTCGCCATCGTCTCCGCCACGGCCCGCAGGTGTCGCAGTACCTGGCCTTGCAGCTTAGCCAGGTCCGCAGTGAGGTGGGCGATGGTTGCCCACTGCGTATCGGTCACCTCAGCGGTGTCCTCGAGGACGAGGGCGGCCTCCGCCAGCATCTCCGCCACGCCATCAATCTCACCAGCCAGCGAATCCTTCTGGAAGCGCAGCACCTCATCGAGCTTGGCGTCGATATGTTCCAGGTAAGCCTGCATCTGCTCCATCTGCTTCTCGACGGCCGCCTGCTGCATCATCGACGCCAGCACCATCGGAGCCGCCGGCGTGAGCAGGCCGGCCTTCTCAAACTGCAGGTGCTTCAGCAGGCTTCCACCGTTGTGCGAAGCAACGCCGCGGCCGACATCCTTGGTGCGGATTACACCGGCGCGGATATCCCCCGGCTTGATGCCCAGGCGCTTGAGGTACGCAGCGGACTCAGCATCGAGCTTGAGCCAACGTCCAGATTCCTTCTGGTAGTCCTCGATACCTGTGAGCACCTGGCTCGCACGGCGGAGGATCTGGGGAGTGACGGGAGAGAGCTCCGCCTGGTCGGAAAGCCGTTTCAGCTCGGATTCGGGGCCGATAACAAGTGCGCCTTCCTCACCGGTAATGACGGTTAGCTCGGCGTCGCTCTCAGCCATTAGGCCATCCCGGGGAGGCGCAGAACCGGCAGCTCAAAGCCGCCGAAAGAGGCGCCGTTGGAGGCGAGGTAGCCGCCGATCACCAGCACGGTGAGCACCGTCATGACGCCGAGGACCGCCGCGCCCGTGGACGAGGTTTGCTGCTGCGTCGTCTTGCCCGGGATGGGTAGCTCTGGCACCGGCTGGATGCCCTCCTGCGCACCGCGGCTGCGCAGCTCTTCCACGCACTCGGCAAAGGACTGCACCTGCGCTGCGTTGAAGGCATCGACGGCCTCTTTTTCCTGCGCCTGGTTTTCTGCCAGAGCGGCGCGCAGCTTAGGGCTGAAATCGCTACCCGTCGACAACAACGGTGCCGGTCCCTTCTCAGTCCGGGACTTCGCCGCATTGATGGAGTATTCGGCATCCCCCGGCAACAGCACCGATTCATCCTCCACCAGGTCCTCCGGGGCGGACGCGCCGACCATGATGATGACCATATCCGCGCCCGTGTAGCCGGCCTTGCCCAGCGCGGCCACCGTCGCCGCGTAGCCCGGAGCCTTGCTGATATCGCGCGAGGTGTACGCGGAGAAGTCCAGCTTCGGGAACTGCGCTTGAATCTTCTCCGAGGTCGCGCGGATGGTGTTGATGTAGCCCGCCCGGACATCGCGGGCTAGTGCGCGATCCGTGGCCGACGCCGACATCGTGCACAGCCACTGTCCGTGGGCGGACTCGCGCACGGAGATGTCGGCTGCGTGCGCAGCGGGCACAGACAGGGCGGCGCCCACCAGCGCAGCGGAGGTCAAAAGGGAGGTCAGGCGAGAGTGCACGGGCTTAGCTCCTCGGGATTGGGACGTATCTTGAAGCAGTCTAGACGGGTCTAGAATGTATGTCATGCGTCCAGAACTTTCTTCCTATGCCCACATCGCCTCCGGCAAGGTGCGCGATATCTACGAAATCGATGACAACACCCTGCTCATGGTGGTCTCCGACCGCATTTCCGCCTATGACCACGCTCTCGAGCCGGCCATCCCCGACAAGGGCCGCGTGCTCACGGCGACGTCGAAGTTCTTCTTCGACGCCATCGACTTCCCCAACCACTTGTCCGGACCGCTCGATGACGAGCGCATCCCCGAGGAAGTCCTTGGCCGCGCAATGGTCGTGCAGAAGCTCGACATGCTTCCTTTCGAGTGCGTCGCCCGCGGCTACCTCACCGGCTCCGGGCTCAAGGAGTACAAGGCATCCGGCAGCGTGTGCGGGGTCGAGCTGCCCGAGGGGTTGACCGAGGCTTCCCGCCTGCCCGAGCCCATCTTCACCCCAGCCACCAAGGCGGAGCAGGGCGAGCACGATGAAAACGTCTCCTTCGATGTCGTCGTGGACAAGCTCGGCCGCGAGCGCGCCGAAGAGCTGCGCGATGCCACCCTGCGCATTTATGCCAAGGCCGCCGCGTTGGCGGAGGAGAAGGGCATTATTTTGGCGGATACGAAGTTCGAGTTTGGCGTCGATAAGCACGGCACTTTGGTCTTGGCCGATGAAGTCCTCACACCGGACTCCTCGCGCTACTGGCCGGCCGATACGTACGAGGAAGGCAAGGTTCAGCCTTCCTTTGATAAGCAGTACGTGCGCGATTGGCTCACCAATTCCGGCTGGGACAAGGAGTCCACGCCGCCGCGGCTGCCAGACGACGTTGTCCAGGCCACCCGCGCGCGTTATGTTGAGGCCTTTGAGCGCCTGTCCGGAACCACTTTTTAAGGAGGCTGAATGAACGCACCGATTGCTGCTAAGCGCCCGGTGACGCGTGAGTTTCACGGCCGCAGCTTCGTCGATGACTACGAGTGGCTGCGCGCGAAAGAAGCCCCGGAAACCCGGGAGTACCTCGAGGCGGAAAACGCCTACACGAAGGAGCGCACCGCACACCTGGAGACCTTGACGGAGAACATCTTTACCGAGGTTAAGTCCCGTATCAAGCAGACGGACATGTCCGTGCCCCAGCGCCGCGGTAAGTACTGGTACTACGGCCGTACCGAGGAGGGCAAGGAGTACGGCTACAGCTGCCGCATCCCGGTGTCGGAAGGCTCCGATCCGTGGACCCCACCGACCATCCCAGAGGAGGGTGCGCCGGAAGGGGAGCAGGTGCTTCTCGACGTCAACGCGCTCGCCGAAGACCACGACTTCTTCGCCCTGGGTGCGTCTACGGTGAGCGATTCCGGGGACTTGCTGGCCTATTCGGTCGACGTGGCCGGCGACGAGCGCTTTGAGCTTTTCATCAAGGACCTGCGTTCAGGCGAGCTGTTGGAGGATCGTCTGGAAGGCATCTTCTATGGTGCGACGTGGGTCGGGGAGGAATTCATCTTCTACACCACCGTGGATGACGCGTGGCGGCCGGACACCGTGTGGCGCCACCGCGTTGGCACCCCACAGTCGGAGGACGTCGTGGTCATGCGCGAGGAGGATTCGCGCTTCGGCATCGGCGTGGGCACGACACGCAGCGAGAAGTACATCATGATTGTCTCCGGCTCGAAGACGACGAATGAGGCGTGGGTGCTCGAGCAGGACAACCCGGAGGGCGATTTCCGCTGCCTGTGGGCGCGCGAGACCGGCGTGGACTACGACGTCGACCACGCCGTGGTGGGCGGCACCGATTATTGGGTGGTCACGCACAATGCCACCGGCCCCAACTTTGCCTTAGGTTACTGTCCTGTCTCCGATGACCTTCCAGCCTTGCGCGAACTCACCGTCCTCATGCCACACGATGACACAGTGCGCATTGAGGGCGTGGATTGTTACCGCGACCAGATTATCGTGGGCTATCGCCGCGGCGGGATCGGCCGTGCAGCGGTGATGGATGTGCGCCAAGGGTGGGCGCGCTTCGACGAGCTTCACTTCAACGAGGAGCTCTACACCGTCGGCGTGGCCGGTAACCCCGAGTGGGACGCGCCGGTGCTGCGCGTGAGCTATACCTCCTTCATCCAGCCGGCCCAGCTCTTTGATTACCGCGTGGCGACCGGCGAGTACACGCTGCTGAAGGAACAGGAAGTCCCTGGCGGCTATGACAAGGATGAGTACGTGGCTTACCGCGTCTGGTCTGAAGCACCTGACGGGACGAAGGTGCCGGTGTCCATCGTGCACCGCGCGGACCTCGACCGCACGCAGCCGAACCCGACGCTGCTGTATGGCTACGGCTCCTATGAGGCGAACATGGACCCGTATTTCTCGGTCTTCCGTTTGTCTCTCATGGACCGCGGCATGATCTTTGCCATGGCGCACGTGCGCGGTGGTGGTGAGATGGGCCGCAACTGGTACGACGACGGCAAAATGCTGGCGAAGAAGAATACGTTTACGGACTTCATCGCGGTGGCCGATGACCTCATCGCGCGCCGGGTGACCACGCCTGACACCTTGGTAGCGGAGGGCGGTTCCGCCGGTGGCCTGCTCATGGGCGCGGTGGCCAACATGGCACCGGATAGGTTCAAGGCCATCGAGGCGAACGTGCCGTTCGTGGATCCGTTGACGTCTATTCTGATGCCGGAGTTGCCGCTCACGGTGGTGGAGTGGGAAGAATGGGGCGACCCGTACCATGACCCGGAGGTCTACGACTACATGGCCTCCTACTCGCCGTATGAAAATATTGCGCCGCAGGAGTATCCCAATATCCTGGCGTTGACCTCGCTCAATGACACCCGCGTGCTCTATGTGGAGCCGGCGAAGTGGGTAGCCAAGCTTCGCGACGTCGCCACCGGCGGCGAGTTCCTCCTCAAGACGGAGATGGCCGCCGGCCATGGTGGTGTGTCTGGCCGCTATGCCAAGTGGCGGCAAGCAGCATTCGAGTATGCGTGGCTGATTAACCAAGCTACGGGGGCGGAGGCTTAAGCATCACCCCCGCTCGGCGCGCGGCGGCGCGGTGGCTATGCGATAATTTTCCTTATGCATGGCCACCTTTTGGTTTCGATTTCCAGTATCTTCGACGACACCCGAAGGCAGGCCGCTGACCTGCTGGAGCAGTTCGATAAAGCGGATATCCCGGTGTCCTTGCTCGTAGCGCCACACATCGATGGCAATTGGCACCTAGCTAAGGATGAGTCGACGCGATCGTGGTTGCGTGATCAAGCGGAGGGCGGCCGCGTGCTCATTCTCAACGGCTTCGACCAAGCAGTTCAGGGCCGCCGCGCGGAGTTCGCGAACTTGGATGCGCACGAGGCACGTCTGCGCCTGAAGGGGGCGACGCGGCAGATGGCAAAGATCGGTTTCGAACCCACTATCTTTGCGCCGCCGCGCTGGCGCATGTCGGAAGGCACGCTCACTGTCCTTCCCGAGTTTGACTTCGACTTCGCCGCCTCTACCCGAGGTATCCATGATTTGCGCTCTGGCGAGCTCCACCAAGCCCGCAACCTGTCCTTTGGTGAGGGTTTTGGTTCTGCGAAGTGGTGGCGCCGCAACATCATCCGCGCCGCGGAGCGCTCCGCCGAGCGCGGCAATACCGTGCGCCTGTCCATTTCGGGACGCAACCTTGATGACCGCAAGGTTGTTTCCGATTTCCTCAAGGCTGCCGAGCGCGCCATGGCAGCAGGTGCCCGCCCCGCCGACTATTCCGTTTTCACGCACGCCGAATAGCCCACCAACCTCTTTTTCTTTGGGGTGTGGCCGAATTAGACGCGGTGTAGGTTTGTGAACCCGTCGGGTGTGCTGGCTGCGTGTTTCACGAGCGCAATCCCCGAATTGCGGTAGCGGACGTAGGTTTCAATTGCCCCACCCGCAATCGGAGCGAGAAAAGCCTCTCTTATGAGGGGCTTGACCTGGCTGAGCAGAGACGAACTTAGCGAGTATTCCGGCGTCGCGGGTCAGTGAGTTAGTGGCAGGAAGCTCCGTCAGTAATGCTGGCGGGTGTCCGGCTGCACTGTTGGCGGCGTCTAGCGCGTACTCGGTACTACATGGGGGTGTTGGAGGCGCCACGACTCGGTGGCGTTGCGTCAACTTCTACTTGGAAAAGCTAGTTCTTGTGGCTAACTTCAAACAGATCATCGCGATGTGCATTGAAGGTGATGGGGTCTTTACAGGTTTACAGCCAACTGCCCGTGTAAACACATGCAGATAAGCGTTTGGCGCTCTTGGGGCAGAGGTTTAAAAGCGTTCATTTGTTTGAAAATGATGTTTTGCTGCTGTCATTAAATGCGCCAGCTTCTCATACGGGCGCGTACGAAAGTACGGTTCCCTCTCGAATTAGGTGTGGTTCATTGAAAAGCGTGTGCCCCCAGGAGGTTTCCCTGGGGGCACACGCGTGTTTCTCTTAGCTCTTTAGAACCAAGAAAGTTAGGGCCAATCTACTTAACAACAATCTTTACCATCACCGGCTCGTCATTCACGGTTACTTCCTGACTACCCTCGAGCGCTCGCGCGGAGGAAAGACTGGAAAGCCCTGAACAAGATGCGTTGATGGTATGCGAACCAGGTTCCAACGCGTAGAAGTACACGCCTTTGGCATTAGTCGTGTGTACCTTTTCCTGCGAAAGGCCAATAAGCTTACATTCGCCTGCCGAGTTACCACTGGAGGTTACAACGCGAATCGTTGATTCTCCTGCATTAGGCTTGGACTGCCCATCGTTGGGGAGGCCTTGGCCGACACTGATTGCAACAACTAGGGAAATAATGCCCAGAACGGTACCAATGAGTCCGAGAAGGTTACTGGGGTTATTAATGAGAGCTTGAACCTGAGCTGGAACCGGGATCTGTGGTTGCATTGTTTTGGATCTCCTTAATGTCATTGAAGGTATTTAGCATGCTTGGGCTGATACGTAGGGCACTGTTTTCAGGGCAGCCGAGATCGCTGATGCCATGCGTGTGAATGCCGATGGCAGCGTTGTCTGTGGTATAGACTGGCGAGCCGCTTTGTCCGCCCGTGGTGTCCAAGTTATAGCAGAGTCGAGTTTGGGTTCCTGGTTGAAGGATTCCGCTCATTGTCCACAGTTGTCCGTAGTCGCGAATCAGGCCCTCGCCTTTTTCTCCTGGAAATCCGGTGACAGTTGCTTTTTGCCCGGAGAAAGCGGAAGAAGTATCGCTCGGTTTAATTCCAAACCAGCTGGAAGAAATCGGCTTTGCAAACTTTACAACTCCCCAGTCGTGATCGGCGGACCCGGTAGTGGGGTATTTGGCGGATACCCACTTTTGGGACGCAAAGGTATAAGACCACTGGCTCCAATCTGATGGACGGAAAATGAGCTTTGGAGTCCATCGCTGCTTATCTTTTTCGTAAAGGCAGTGGGCAGCCGTAATGAGAGTATCTGGTGAAATCATCCAGCCAGTACAATGGTTAAAGCCGTCTCGCTGGATCTGGACGATAGCCGGGTTGGGAGATGCCTTTTGCCGATCATCGGTACCGATAATCGAGTAAGTCCCTACCGTGGTTTCGCGGTCTTGGGAGGTCGCCGTGTTTGGAAATCCGGAAAGTCCAACTGCCTCCGTGCCAGAGTTGAGGTCATCGTTATCAGTTGCAATTGGCAGGAATAGCTCCTCGCCTGTTTCTGACACGCCCACCACAGAGTCGTGAAATGCTTGGGTTTGAGCATTTGCTACGGTGGGGGACAGACAGGTTATTGTAGCCACTATTGCTGCGATAGTAGATTTCCGAAGAGAGAACTTCATGAGTATCCTTTGCAGGTGAGAGATGATGATGTGTGGGGTGAACTGGGGTAATTCCCATTCACCTTGCAGTGAATTATGAGGCATCGAAAAGGGCCGTGCAACCGTCAGGCGGTTTGATGTTGCCTCGTGTTCCCCCAAATAGGGGAGGGGTGGCCTCTTGTTTCATCGGGTCCGACTGGCCGGCTGCGCTGGGGATCCTATATAGGTTGCCAACCTCGTGGGTGGGTTAGTCGGGGTTGGTTTTCTCTGCGGGAGCTATATGGACCTGTTGTCTCCGGGCATGACTTGAAAGCTTATCCATGACGGACAAAACTTGGGACCCTTCAGACTGGTGGCTCGATACCCACACCGAAGAACCTGTAGCGCCACTGGAGTTAGCCAAGTAACAAGACTTCGAACGCCAAGGAGAAAAGCACCACGCGCTACCTGGGCGAAAGAAGAACTCAAACGGCGCGGCCACCCAAACGGCGACCAGCCACATACGACGCCCACATCGACTACGAATGGAACCCCAGCCTAGGCGTAAGAAAAGGCTGGGGCGGGGTTCCTAAATCCACACGAAATGTCCGTTACGCTCGGAGAAAAATGACCTTGAGTCCAAGGCTTACATACAAAACGCACACATTAAACTCGGGAGAGCGCTCTATTCAGACTCGGTTGGGACACAGGCAGCGGCAATGATGCCGAGGACTGCCAGCAGGCCGATACCACCAGCTGCGTACTGAGCCTCGCGTGGGATGTTGCGCGTGACGTTGTACGTCAGCGACTCAATTTGCTTCTGTACCGGCTCAAGGCCCGGGATATTGAACTGCGCGCTGATGTTCCCGAGGAAGGCCAGTGGGATGGCGAGGGCTGCTGGGATGGTGAGGCCGAGGACCGTCGGCAAGCAACGCTCACTCACAGAGGAACCACCTGCCGGGGTCGCCGGCTTGTCGCCGGACTTGACGGTTTCTGAGGTGCCGTCGGTGTAGGTGATGACGAGGTTACCGTCGGCATCCGTGGTCACGGACTTAATACCGCGGCCGTCCTTGCCGTCTTTACCGTTTGCGCCATCGCGGCCATCGGTGCCGTCGCGGCCTGGTGCGCCATCGAAGCCATCGCGGCCCGGCATGCCCTGGTCGCCCTTCGAACCGGCGAGGGTACCGAGAATCTCAGAGGTGCCGTCGGTGTAGGTGACGACCACCTCGCCCTTGTCGTTGGTAGTCACGGACTTGATACCACGGCCGCCTTTACCGTCGGCGCCGTCCTTACCGTCCTGGCCGGCATCGCCCTTGTCGCCCTTGTCGCCGTCTTTACCGTCCTTGCCATCGGAGCCGACGACCTTGCCAGCATCCTCGGTGGTGCCGTCGGTGTAGGTGATGATGAGATGTCCATTGTCGTCAATGGTGACGGACTTGATGCCGCGGGCTTCGTCAGTCGGCGCTGGGTCCTCGGTCTTGTCACAGTCCTTAAGATCGTCAGCAGAGCGGGAAACCTGGGCAAGGTTGAAACCCACCTTGACCGGGTCGTGGTCGGAGGAGCGGTAGGGGTTATCGGCCTCAAAGACATCGCCGCCGGTGTAGTTGCGGCGAGAGTACTCCATGGCAATCGGCTCATCGGAGTTGATGTTCCAGGTCTGTGCAGCCTGGGCATCGACGTGCTCGTTGGCCAGGATGTGGTCCAGGGAGCCAATGCGGCCGGAGAACTGGTAAGAGGCCACTGCCTGCCACTCAGACTCCGGGTTGAGTTCCTCAACCGGGATGGTGTAGCCAGCGTTGCGGAAGATGGAGATGGCGTCTTCCTTGGAGTAAGCGTTCAAGTCACCCATGACGAAGGTGGCCTTCTCCTGCCACTGCGGCTGCTTGGACAAACCATCGAGGACAGCCTGGGCGTGGGCATTGCGCACGTTGGGGTTGTTGCCCTGGCCGTCGCCGGTGTCCTTGTCGCCGTTAGCCACCGAACCCTTGGACTTGAAATGTTTGGTGACCACCACGAAGGAATCTGGGCCCTCAGGAGCGCACTTGTCAGCAACCGGCTTGAACTCCGCAGCGAGCGGGGTGCGGGCGGTGCCCTTGAAACGCTCGTCCTCCAGCAAGGTGGCCTCACCTACTGGCTGGACGCGGTCCTTCTTGTAGATGATCGCAGTGCGGATGACATCCGAGTCCGCCGCGGAGTTCGCCGGGGCCTTGACGTAATCCCACTTTTCGGATTCCGCGCGGGTGTTGAGTTCATCTACGAGGTACTTCACAGCATCGTCGTAGGAGCCACCCACGGTATTCGCGGCGTTCTCAATCTCCGACAAGCCAATGACGTCGGCATCGAGGCCCTCCAGCGCGGTGAGGATCTTGCCCTTCTGGTCGTTGAACGCAGACTCCGACCACGCGCCGCGGAAGGTGCCGCTATCAGAACCCACACCGTTACCGAAACGGTCCTTGTACGCCTTCGCGCCGTTGTCCTCACCTAGGTTGATGAAGAAGTTCAGCACGTTAAACGCCGCCACGGTGTAGTCGCCTTCCACCTGCGGGGCCTCCGGACGGGCCGGGTCCCACGTAATCGGCAGGTCTGCGGTGGCAGAGTCACCGGTAATCATCGTGGTGGGCTGGAAGCGCCATTGGTTGTGGCCGTAGCCCAGGATTACGCCGGAGTCCGCAAACTCCACCTGGTTGGTGGTGCGGATGGTCTTCACATCCGAGCCGTTCTGCATGATGTAGGGCAGCTTCGTCGAGGCGCCATCACGGGAGAAGTCGCGCGTGGAACCGTCGTCCAAGATGACGTACTTTGCCGCGTTAGCGGCTTCCATGTTCTTTTGTTCCTGGGTGCCCGGGGAGACAATATCGGTGGGCTGACGCAGCGCCTCAGTGCCCGGCGCTAGCCCGAGCTCGCCGAAGCGGTTGAGACCGTAGTTATCAGTCACGGTGTGCACGCCAGGCTTGAGCAGCATGGACTCGAGCTTCTCTCGCGCCGCATCGCCTTCCGGCAGGGCATCGATGGCCAGCGGGGTGACGGGGGAGAGGGCGTCGTCAAGCGTGGATCCAGTGCTCAACGAGATTTGAGTCTGCCCGTAGTACTCATCAACGGTGCCGGTGACCTCGACGGAATCCCCAATCTCTGGGTAGAAGCCGGTACCACCGGTGTAGACGAAGACGGCCTCGGAGGCCTCGGTCGGCGCGGTCTTTCCCGTGCCCGGGGTCTGGATGGTGAAGCCGTTGAGGGACTTCTCACCCTTCCACACCGCGGTGACGACGCCCTGCGTGGTGACGTTCTGGCCCTTGAGTGGGGACTCCGCGCCGGTGCCTTGAATCCCCGGGATGGTGACGGTCGCGCCTGGCTCGGTCGGGGTGGGGTCCGGTTGCGGGGCTGCACCGCCGGCCGACTTCGGCGTTGGCGCAGCCGCAGAGAAGTCCGCGGAGTTGTCGTCGGTATCGGTCCCCTCGGTGTCGCGCTGGGCGGAGGTGGAGTTGTTCAAGGCTTTGGTGGGGGAGCCCTCGCTGAGCGACGCCGCCCCGTACCCCACGAGGTCCACCTCGGCCCCGGAGGCGTCGTAAAGCTTCACCGAGCCCTTGGAGCCGGACATGGACAGCTTGCCCTCGTGATCCGGGGTGGGCAGCGGATCGCCTGCGCCGCCGCCACCTTCCTGGATGAGGAAGTAACCCCCGGCCGGGATGGAACCGGACAGGTCGTGCTTGCCGCCCGAGTTGCCGGAGGAGGAAAAATATTCGACGGACCAGCCGGAGAGGTCAATGGCGCTATCCGTCGGGTTGTAGAGCTCGATGAAGTCATGGGTAAAAGCGGCACCCTTGTTGCCGCCGCCACCATAGACCTCCGAGATGACGGCAGTGGAGCCATCCACCGCGGCGCCGGCCTGGGGGACAACGACGCAGGTAGACACTAATGCAGCGATGGCGAGAGAGCCGATGCGTGTGAGGCGCATGAGAGGTTCCTTTAATCAGCGAGAAAATGACAACGCATCTGGTTCTACCTGCCTTCGCCGCCACGGGATACCGGAGGACAACGCGCGAGCTGGGGGTTAAGCCGGGATTCCCCAAGAATTCTTCAGCCGTTTGGTTTGAATTCACCACCCCCAAAGATTCCGAATCTTTCCCGCTGGCGGGATAGACTGGCGGGGCACCTATACTCACGCACAGTAAGGCAGAATTTTCATGGCTCGTGTAGTTGTCAATGTCATGCCCAAGGCCGAGATTTTGGACCCGCAAGGTCAGGCCGTCGTCCGCGCGCTGGGCCGCCTGGGGGTTGCTGGTGTCAGCGACGTGCGCCAGGGCAAGCGCTTTGAAATTGAAGTCGATGATTCGGTCAGCGCCGAGGAACTCGAGAAGGTTGCGTCCACCCTTCTGGCGAACACCGTGATCGAGGACTACGAGGTTATCCAGTAATGAAGATCGGCGTTATTACCTTCCCCGGCACGCTTGACGACGTCGACGCGGCCCGCGCCGCCCGCACCGCCGGCGCCGACGTCGTGTCCCTGTGGCATGCGGACGAGGACCTGCGAGGAGTGGACGCCGTCGTTGTTCCCGGCGGCTTTTCCTACGGTGACTACCTGCGCTCCGGCGCCATCTCTGCGCTGGCCCCGGTCATGCGCGCGGTGGTGGAAGCAGCGAATAAGGGCATGCCGGTGCTCGGCATTTGCAACGGCTTCCAGATTTTGACGGAGGCCGGCCTGCTGCCCGGCGCCTTGACCCGCAACCAGGGGCTGCACTTCCACTGTGTGGATACCTACCTCGAGGTGGCGAACGCGCAGACCTCCTGGACCAGCGAGTTTGAGCAGGGCCAGCGGATCCTGATTCCGGCTAAGCACGGCGAGGGCCGCTTCCAGGCGGACGCGGAGACCGTGGAGCGCCTCGAAGGCGAAGGCCGCGTGGTCTTCCGCTACACGGATAACTTCAATGGCTCCATCAACGACATCGCCGGTATCACCAACGAGGCCGGCAACGTGGTGGGACTCATGCCGCACCCGGAGCACGCCATCGATCTTCTCACCGGCCCGTCCACCGACGGTCTGGGTTTGTTTGTGTCCGCCCTCAAGGTCGTCGCTTAACCCGCGCCGACGGTTATAAGGAGAAACAATGACCGTACACAACGACACCGTCGAGCAGGCGGCCGCGCAGCCCGAGCTGGAGCAGCCCTACCGCGAGTTGGGCCTGAAGGATGACGAGTACGCGCACATCCGCGAGATCCTGGGCCGCCGCCCCACCGACGCCGAGCTGACCATGTACTCGGTGATGTGGTCGGAGCACTGTTCTTATAAGTCCTCCAAGACGCACCTTCGCTACTTCGGCGAGACCATGACCGAGGAGATGGGCTCCAAGATCCTCGCCGGCATCGGTGAGAACGCCGGCGTGGTGGACATCGGAGACGGCAACGCGGTGACCTTCCGCGTGGAGTCCCACAACCACCCGTCCTACGTGGAGCCGCACCAGGGTGCGGCCACGGGTGTCGGCGGCATCGTCCGCGACATCATGGCGATGGGTGCGCGCCCGATTGCCGTGATGGACCAGCTGCGCTTCGGCCCGGCTGATGCCCCCGACACCAAGCGCGTTTTGCCCGGTGTTGTCGGCGGTATTTCGCACTACGGCAACTGCTTGGGCCTGCCCAACATTGGCGGCGAAACCGTTTTTGATGAGTCCTATGCGGGCAACCCGCTGGTCAACGCGCTGTGCGTGGGCACGCTGAAGGTGGAGGACCTCAAGCTCGCTTTTGCCTCCGGTACCGGCAACAAGGTCATGCTCTTCGGTTCGCGCACCGGCCTCGACGGCATCGGTGGCGTGTCCGTGCTGGCTTCTGACACCTTCGAGGACGGCGCCGAGCGCAAGCTGCCGGCCGTGCAGGTGGGTGACCCGTTCGCGGAGAAGGTTCTCATCGAGTGCTGCCTGGAGCTGTACAAGTCCGGCATCGTCGTGGGCATCCAGGACTTGGGCGGTGCGGGCCTGGCCTGCGCCACCTCCGAGCTGGCCGCCGCCGGCGATGGTGGCATGGAGATCAACCTGGACAACGTCCCGCTGCGCGCAATGGATATGACCGCTGCAGAGATCCTCGCCTCCGAGTCCCAGGAGCGCATGTGTGCCGTGGTGACCCCGGAGAACGTGGAGAAGTTCAAGGAGATCTGCGCGCATTGGGATGTCACCTGCGCTGAGATCGGTGAGGTTACCACCGGCAAGCACCTCATTATCCGCCACCAGGGCGAGGTCGTCGTGGACGCCCCGGCCGGCACCATCGCGGACGAGGCCCCGGTCTACGACCGCCCCTATGCCCGCCCGGAGTGGCAGGATGCGCTGCAGGAGTTCCAGGGCGTCGAGAAGCAGGACCTCACCGTGGCGCTGAAGAAGCTCGTGGCCTCCCCGGCGCTGTGCTCGCGTGATTTCATCACCAACCAGTACGACCGCTACGTGCGCGGCAACACCGTGCAGTCCCACCACGCGAACGCTGGTGTGCTGCGCATCGACGAGGAGACCGGCCGCGGTATCGCGGTATCGGCTGATGCTTCTGGGCGCTACACCAAGCTGGATCCGAACATGGGCACCCGCCTGGCGCTGGCGGAGGCCTACCGCAACGTCGCTGTGACCGGTGCACGCCCGGTCGCCATCACCAATTGCCTCAACTATGGTTCCCCGGAAAACCCGGACGTGATGTGGCAGTTCCGCGAGTCCGTGCATGGGCTTGCCGACGGTGCCGTGGAACTCGGCATCCCGGTCTCCGGCGGCAACGTCTCCTTCTACAACCAGACCGGCGAGGAGCCGATCTTGCCGACGCCCGTCGTGGGCGTCCTGGGCGTTATCGACGACGTCCACAAGTCCATCGGCAACGAGCTTGGTCTCGTGGAGGAGCCGGAGGTCCTCGTATTGCTGGGTGAGACCAAGGATGAGTTCGGTGGCTCCATCTGGCAGCAGGTCAGCGCTCGTGAGCAAGGAAATGAGTCGGGGAATGGTTTGAATGGTCTGCCGCCGCAGGTGGACCTGGCCAACGAGCAGCGCCTCGCGGACTTCTTCGTGGGCAACGAAGGCTTGACCGCTGCACACGACATCTCCGAGGGTGGCCTTGCCGTCACCGCATTCGAGATGGCCAAGCGCAGCGGCGTGGGCTTGAGCCTGGACCTGTCCAAGGTCCATGAGGATGCCTTCGTGGCTGCCTTCTCCGAGTCCGCCTCCCGCGTGCTCGTGGCAACGACCGCGGACCGCGTCGACATGCTGCTGCAGCGCGCCGAGGAGTGCGGCGTTCCGGCCGTCGTCGTGGGCCAGACCACCGACAACGGTCAGCTGGAGCTCGGCGGCGAGTCCATCGCCGTTTCTGAGCTGCGTGAGGCCTGGGCAGCAACCCTGCCGGACCTCTTCGGCCACGCGGTCGGGGCCAACTCCGTCGTGGAGTAAACCACACGCACTGCAATCGGGCAGGGTTCTCGCCAAGGCGAGGCCCTGCCCGCGCTGTCTAATTGCTCCAATCAGCGTTGTAGACTATTAGCAATAGCTGCGTACGGGGCTGGGGAATAGAGATGGAAGACGTGAAGAGAGAAAGGACTTTGTATGTTTTTCTCGATGAGTCGGGGGATATGCAGTTTGGTGCAAAAGCCTCCACGCACTTCCTAATCACAGCATTTTGCACTTTCGATCCAGCAGGCACTGCGATGAGACTGCAAGCGCTGAAGTATGAACTTATGGCAGCGGGGAGCGAAGACCTTGAGTTTCATGCAACAGAGAATTCGAAAGGAACGCGAAAGCGGGTAATAGACCGAATTAATGAGCTCGATCGGTGCCGTGTCCACACGATTTGGGTGGATAAGCGAATGACGCATCCGACTTACCAGTCTCCACCGCAGCTTTTAGGGCTTTTTGCTGGTGCAATGGGGAAGTGGATTAATGCGGTGTGGGGAGACTCAGAGGTAGGCGAAGTAATCTTAATTTTCGACTCTGTTCTTACTGGCAAGGAAAGATCGGCGTTTGAAAAGAGGATAAAGCCTCTGTTGAAAGGTTTACAGCTAAAGTTTCGTGTGCTCTTTCATCCAGTAAAACAGGATTTGAACGGTCAGATTGCTGACTACTTTTCTTGGTCATGGTTTCAGAAAATGGAACGAGGCAAGGGACAGTACGTTCAAGCACTTTCGCGGCGGCACAATTGGGATCAATTCAATATGTTTTCGGCGGGAAAGACCTATTATTGGAGTGGTCCGGTCCGAAAATAAGCGACCGCCCCACCTACCGGCGTAAGCCGGAAAGCCTTCAGGGGCTCTTTCGGTGGGGCGGAACCTTTCGCCTTGAGTTTAGACCTTCATCGCGTGGGGAGGCAAGGGGGGTAATTTGGAAATGCCGGAGACGGGAGCGAGGGGCTGATCCCGCAGTGAGGCGGTAATCTCCTAGGAACCAACTACCTACGCGCCGATGGTGCGGGCGATGGTCTGGTCCCAACTCAGCTTCATTTGGCGGGAGAAGAGGCCGAAGGTGTGCGAGCCTTGGGGGCTGAAGTAACGGTTCACGCGCACCCCGGCGTTGCGGGCGTTGCGGGTGAATTCCTCCGAGCAGTGGTTGGCCACCATCTCTATCGCGCGGGGCCCGAGCCACTGGCTGGGCTTGTTCGTGCCATCGATGGGGCCCGGGGTGCCGGAGGCCGAGCCCACGAAGACCTCGACGTCGCGAAGGCGGCCGGGATTAGCGTTGGGGTCGTGGTCGAACCACTGCGGGGAGCCCGGCAGGCCCCACGCGTTGAAGGAGGAGCCGCCGCCGTAGGCCATCATCGCGGTGGAAGTGGGGAAGCCAATCGCGCCGGAGCGCACCGGGCAGCCGGAGTAGGAGGCCGCGGCCTTGTAGCGCTGTGGGGCGTGGCCGGCGATGTCGAGTGCAGCACCGCCGGTGGAGGAAACACCACCAATGGCATCGCGGCCGGTGCCGTGGAATTCGGCGTCGATCAGCGGGGGCAACTCAGTGGTCATGTAGGTGTTCCACTTGTTGACGCCCAAGATGGGATCCTCGTTATCCCAATCGGTGTAGAGAGAATAGGCGCCGCCGAGTGGCATCACCACGTTGACGTTCTTGCCCACGGCCCATTGGCGAATATCGGTGTGCGTCATCCAGTTCATGCCCGCTTGGCCGCCCTCCACGCCGGGCAGCAGGTAGAAGGAGGGGCGCGGCTTATCACTCTCGGGGAGCAGGACGTTATTGGAAATCACCGCACGGTTGGCCGGGGACCACACGTCCACCACCCAGTGGTTGCCGCCCATGTGGCGCTGTGAGGTGATGAAAGGCTCGTCGCCCAGCCAGGGCTGCGGGTTGGTCACGCGCGAGGAAACCTCGCCGATCGTGCTGGACTGAGCGGAGGCGGAGCCGACGCCTGCCGGCGCCGCCCCCAGCGCCACCATGGCGGCTGCGAGCCACGCCGTGGTGCGGCGAGGAACTGAGACATAGGAAAACACAAATAGTGAAGTTTACTTTGTCGGCGCCTTCGAACTGCACATAGCGGCAGAAAACCTTGCGGTAACTTTCGCTTAGCCCTTGTCCGCTGCAGCGCCCCGCCGTATAGTTACGGGTACGTAAGTTTTGAGGGTGAATGCGTTATTCGCATGACCCTCATTTCAGACAAGGCAAGGGCCCTCACTATGAACGCACCCAGTGCTCACATATCCTCCCCGCAAGAGTTTCCAGTTGAAGACAGCTCTATGCGCGAACACAGCACGATGGAGCAGCTCATCCAGCGCACCTATTGGATGGCGGACCGTGGTCCGCGTCCACTGACGCGCGGCTGGGGCCATTTCTTTGCCGCGATTGCTTCCCTCATCGCATCGACCGTCCTCATCACCTTTGGGTGGATGACGCTGCCGTGGTGGCAGGGGCTCGCGGTGACGGTCTACTGCGTGGGAGTGGTGGGGCTCTTTACGGTCTCGGCCCTGTACCACCGCTGGCCGTGGGTATCGATGCGCGCGGTGCAATGGTGGCGGCGTGCTGACCACGCGACGATTTCTGTGTTTATCGCGGCAACGTATACGCCGCTGTGCGCCATCGTGCTGGAGCCGACGCAGGCGCTATGGATGCTAACCGCGGCGTGGGTGGGCGCCATCATGGGCGTGGTCTTGAATTTGGTGTGGATCAATCATCCGCGGTGGTTGGATGTGGTGGTCTACCTCGTCCTAGGCTGGCTCATCCTGCCGCTACTGCCGAACCTGTGGCAGTCCGCGGGACCGGCTGTAGTGTGGCTGCTGTTCGCAGGTGGGGTGGTCTACTCGCTGGGTGCGTTGATGTACGGCTTCAAGTGGCCGGGGCGCAACGCGCGCTGGTATGGCTACCACGAACACTTCCACACCGCGACGATTGCCGCGGCGGTGGTGCACATGGTAGCCATCTGGATGGTTGTGGTGGGCTAGCCCTATACAGGGCTAGCGTTGCGGGGCCATTTACTCGGCATCGGTGAGATCTTCGGCGAGGGGGAATTCGAGAGCGACGTCCTGGCACAGAACGCGCGCTGTCGTCGAGCCATTCCACTCGGGATCGAAGCCCACGGCGCGTAGGGCCTCGACGAGTTGCTCGCCGACCTTGATGGTTGCTTCTTCGTTTTCCTCCATCGCGGAGAAACCGAAGTACAGCTCGCCGTCGTAAATAACTCGGCTGATGTCCTGTCGGTGGCAGTAGGCATAGCCGCTGCGGCCTTCCTTCTCAGCGAGCTTGGAGCCTACCCAGACGCCGTCTGAGAGATCCCAGGCCTCGTTGAACGTGAAGGAGATATCGCGCTGAGCAAGCTCCTCGCGCAGGGCTTCGAGGCGCTTAACATCCTCCGACTTTTCTGTGACCAACCGGCCGTATTCTGCGGCAACTTCGTCGATGATGGTGTCAAAATCCTCTGGATAAGGTTCCTCGTAGCTGGCCTCCCATTCGGAGGGGTCATCGAGGACTTCAATGTAGTCGTTGTGGATGTCCTGGCGAGATTCGCCGTGGCAGAGGCGCAATGCGATGTCATTGCGAAGCGGGCTTGGCTCAAGGAGATCATCGGAGGGTGGGAAGGAACTGGAGAACATCGGATGCTGTGTGGTCATAGCTCAGAGAGTAAACAGTCCCTATCGCTACTGGCAGAAAACTAGGGAGAGCACCCCGCCGGATGGCGGAAGTGCCCTCCCTATGCGTGGAGTGACTAGACGTGGAGCGGATCCACTCCAGCCTCGGTGAGCATCGGGATGTTGTGTACCTCAGGCGGAACGCCGAAGGCATCGACGAGCACGACGGACCACGGTGCCAGCGAATCCACGAGGTCGTTGATGGCGGCGCGGGCGGCCTTGATGCGGCCTGCCGGGATCAGGTTGTGTTCCTGGTACCAGCCCGCGTGCTGGACCAAGGTGTCGAAGACGAAGAGGTGGCGCAGCTGCTCAAAGACCTGGCGTGCCAGCGAACCTTCCTCAAGGCGCTCCTCGGCCTCAATCATGGCCTGGACCAACAAGGTATCCACGCGGGCCCAGCCGGCGGCGATGAGGTGATCCTGGCACTGGTCCATGATGGCGGCAGCCTGCACCTTATCAGCCTTGCGGGCCGGCTGGATGCGGCGCACGAGGGAGAAGAGGATGGACTGGGCGCGGTCGTCGATGAGCTTGGCCTGGTAGGTGGCGTCGAAAAGCGAAGCTTCTGAAGGATTCACGCGGTCCACGAGGCTTTGCAGGCGGGTGGTGAATCCATAGCGGCGACGAACCACATCGGTGGCGGTGGAGGCCGCGTATTTCACGGTGTCCCACGGGCTCATGTCATTCATCGCGCGGCCATAGGCGGTGAGCAGGTTCTTGCCCACCATCTGGATGAGCACGGTGTTATCGCCCTCGAAGGTGGCGAAGACATCGGAGTCGGCACGGTAGGTAGTCAGGCGGTTCTCCGACATGTAGCCAGCGCCGCCGCAAGCCTCGCGGCATTCCTGGATGGTGCGGGTGGCGTGCTGGGTCTGCGCAGTTTTGATGGCCGCGGCCAGGGATTCCATCTCGCGGGAGGCGAACTTCTGCTCCTCGGTCGGCTCCGTCACTGACCAGGTGCCAGCCTCGTGCTGATCGTTTTGCTCCTGGTAGCGCTCCAGAATCTGGTTGTAGAGCAGGTGCAGCGCATAAGTGCGGGCCAACGGAATGAGCAGACGGCGGCGGTGCTGGCGGTGCTCGATGAGGCGCTTCTCAGCGCCGGTCGCGCCCTCAAACTGGCGGCGGCGGTTGGCGTAGCGGATGGCGATGTCCAGGGATGCCTCGGTGGCCGCGCCCGCCGCACCGGAGACGCCGATGCGGCCGCGGATGAGAGTGCCCAGCATGGTGAAGAAGCGGGCATTCTTGGACTCGATGGGGGAGGTGTACTTACCCTTCTCATCGACATCGGCGAAGCGGTTGAGGAGGTTCTCGCGCGGCACGCGGACATTGTCGAAGCGCAGGGTGCCATTGTCGACGCCCACCAAACCACCCTTGTGGCCATGATCGCCCAAGGTCACGCCCGGCAGCTCGTTGCCTTCTTCATCGCGGATCGGGACGATGATGGCGTGCACGCCGTGGGAGCGGCCATCGCTGTCAGGGGTGATCAGCTGGGTGAAGACGACGGCCGCACGGCCGTCCTTGGCGGCGTTGCCGATGTAGTTCTTCACCGCGGAATCGGAGGGGGTGTTGATGACGAACTCGTTGGTCTCTGGGTCGAAGGTGGCGGTGGTTTCCAGGGACTGCACGTCAGAGCCGTGGCCGCGCTCGGTCATAGCGAAGCAGCCTGGCAGCTCCAGGCTGGCGGCTTTCTTGACCCACTCGAGGTGGCGTTCAGTGCCGAGCTGATCCAGGGCGCCGCCCCACAGGCCCCACTGCACGCCGGACTTAATAGCCAGTGAACCATCAACCCAGGCTAGGCCCTCCAGGGTGAAGGTGGACAGGTTCGGCTTACCGGAACCGCCGTTGGCGCGGCGCAGGCCGTGGTTGAAACCGCCGAAATCGCGGACCTTGGAGAGGTTGTCAAAGGTGTGCTGGCGCTGCTCTGCCATCGGCAGGTCCGGCTTCGGGAAGAGCGAAGGGTCGTTGAGGAAGGTGCGCAGCTCCTGGCGGAAGGCGGCGTGGGGGCCGTCGAGAAGCGCAGCCAGTTCTGTGGCCACTGAGGGCTTCGGGGTGGTGGGCAGGCGGTGCGGGCTGCGGGCCTCGGCCTTGGGGGCGTCGGTCGTGGCTTGATTGTTGAGTTCTGGTGAGACGGGTTTCGTGTCCGAGGAGGACTTGGTGAGTGCCATGGTGGGGTTCCTTTCTGGGGAGGGAAGTTTCTTAACGCTCGACGATGGCTGCAACACCCTGTCCACCGGCCGCACAGATGGAGACGAGGGCGCGCCCGCCACCGTTTTCTTCGAGAATCTTGGCGGTGGTGGCGAGGATGCGGGTGCCGGTGGCGGCGAAGGGGTGCCCAGCGGCAAGGGAGGAGCCCTTGACGTTGAGCTTGGCGCGGTCGATGGGGCCCAGCGCAGACTGCAGGCCGAGGCGCTCGCGGCAGTAGGTCTCGTCCTCCCATGCGGACAGGGTGGCGAGTACCTGGGAGGCGAAGGCCTCGTGGACTTCGTAAAAGTCGAAGTCCTGTAGCGACAGGTTGTTGCGCTCCAGCAGGCGCGGGACCGCGTATGTGGGGGCCATGAGAAGCCCGTCGGGGCCGTGGACAAAATCGACCGCCGCGGTCTCGGAATCGACGAGGAAGGCGCGGGGCTCGATATTGTGCTCGGCTGCCCACTCCTCGGAGCTCAGCAAGGCGACGGAGGCGCCGTCGGTCAGCGGTGTGGAATTGCCCGCGGTCATGGTGGCCTGCGTGCCGTGCTGCTCGGCATCCCGCTTGCCGAAGACCGGCTTGAGCTTGGCCAGGGCCTCCAGGGAGGAATCCGGGCGCAGGTTGGTATCGCGGTTGACGCCGAGGAATCCGGTGGTGAGGTCATCGAAGAATCCCTCTTCCCAGGCCTGATGGAGGTTCTGGTGGGAGGCGAGCGCCAGCTCGTCCTGGGCTTCGCGGCTGATGTTCAATTCGCGGGCGGTGATGGCGGCGTGATCACCCATGGAGAGTCCGGTGCGCGGCTCACCGTTCTGTGGCTGTTCCGGGGCCAGCTGCGAGGGACGGATAGAGCCGATGAGCTGGGCGCGCTGCGCAGCGGTCTTGGCGCGGGTGAGGTTGAGCAGCGTGCGGCGCAGCGTGTCATTGACGGCCAGCGGGGCATCCGAGGTGGTGTCCGTGCCTCCTGCGATGCCGGCGGAGATTCGGCCCTGGGCAATGGCATCACCGACGTGGATAGCTGCCGCCAGGGAGGTGCAGCAAGCCTGCTGCATGTCGAGTGCTGGAGTGGTCGAGTCGAGCGCGGAACCGAGGACCGACTCGCGGGTGAGGTTGAAATCGCGGGAGTGCTTGAGCACGGCACCGGCGGCGACGAGTCCGAGGCGTTCGTCGTGAAGCCCGTAGCGCGCCACGAGGCCGTCGAGCGCACTGGTGAGCATATCTTGGTTGGACGCGTGAGCGTACTGCTTATTGGAGCGAGCAAAGGGAATGCGGTTGCCACCCAGGATGGCTACGCGGTGCGGGGGGTTGGTCATCAAAAACTCCTTCGCGAGTGGTCTGGTGCGAATCGCCCCAGTGGGAGGGGGTGGAAATCCCACCGAGCGTTTCGCATCACAACTAAGGTGATATTGTTAGTTCTATCACTCAATTAACGGGCCTTGCAACTAGCAAAATAATGCTCGCAAGGTTGTGAAGATCTCAGAAAGGAATGCGTCACCTTATGCCGCACGTCACCATTGCCGAGAAGCTCATCAACTCTCCGCTTGCCGCCAAAGCGGGTGTACCCCAGGGCCACCCCCTGCGTCGTCATAAAGTAGGCGAACCGGCGCTCGATGGCCCCATCGTCATTGGCGGCCAGGGACGCATCGCCGACTTTCTTCGCTCCCAGCTAGCCGTGGATTACCAGATCATCAACGCCTCTGCGGAGGCCCCGCGCGCCGCCCTCGTCTTCGATGCCACCGGCCTAGAGACCCCCGAGCAGTTGCGCGAGCTGTATGACTTCTTCAACCCACAGATGCGCAACCTCCTGCCGTGCGCGCGCCTCGTGGTTGTCGGCACCACCCCGGAGGCTGCAGATACTATCGACGCCCGGATTACCGCGCGCGCACTCGAAGGCTTTACGCGCTCCTTGGCCAAGGAGATGCGCAAGGGCGGCACCGTGAACCTGGTGTGGGTAGATCCTGCGGCCACCGCGGAGGTGGAGTCCACCCTCCGCTTCTTCCTCTCCGGGAAGTCGGCCTTCGTGGATGGCCAGGTGGTCCGCGTGGGCGCGGTGAGTGAGGGCTCCCCCGCACGCGGAGGTGAGTCAGCGAAGTGGGAGAAGCCGCTCGACGGGCGCCTCGCGGTGGTCACCGGTGCTGCTCGCGGTATTGGCGCTACCATCGCCGAGGTGCTGGCCCGCGACGGTGCCAGCGTCATCTGCATCGACGTCCCGCAAGCTAGCGAACACCTGGCGAAGACCGCGAACAAGGTCAAAGGCACCGCGCTGCCTCTCGATGTCACTGACCCTCAGGCCGCGGACAAGATTGCCCAGCACGCCCAGGAGCGTCATGGTCGAGCTATTGACGTCATCGTCCACAACGCTGGAATCACCCGCGACAAGCTGCTGGCCAACATGAACGAGGGGCAGTGGGACGCTGTCCTTGCTGTTAACCTGCTGGCACCGGTACGCATTACCGAAAACCTCCTCGAATCCGGAGCCCTCGCGCCGGGGGCGGCCGTGGTTGGTGTGTCCTCCATGGCCGGCATTTCCGGCAACCGCGGCCAGACCAACTACGCCACGACGAAGGCAGGCATCATCGGGCTCGTTGATTCCTTGCGCTCCGTCTTGGCGGAGAATGGCTCCACCATCAACGCTGTTGCCCCCGGATTCATCGAAACCGCCATGACTGCGGCGATGCCCACTGGGCCGCGCGAAATCGGCCGGCGCCTGAACTCACTGCAGCAAGGTGGTTTGCCTGTCGACGTCGCGGAGACCGTCGCCTTTTTCGCTGCCTCGGCCTCCGCCGCGGTGAGCGGCAACACGGTCCGCGTGTGCGGCCAGAACCTCATGGGAGCATAAATGAACGTCACCACACTCAACGAGATTCCTGACCTTCCCGCCCTTTACCGCTCACTCATGGTAGGCGCGGTGCCCATCCCCGGGCTGGGGGCCGGCAAGCGCAAGGTCGACGACCCGCAGACCGCCTACCGCGTCGAGGGAGTGCGCGTCGATACCGCGCACCTGGCTCGCTACTGCCAAGCCACGGGCCTGCGCCTGGGCAATGAGTTGCCCGCCACCTACCTGTATGCGCTGGCCTTCCCACTCGCAATCAAGGTGATGGCGGCACAGGACTTTCCTTTTCCCGCAGTCGGCGTGGTGCACCTGTCGAACCGCATCGAGCAGACCCGCCCGCTACGCGTCGACGAAAGCTGCGACATCTCCGTGCACGCGGAAAACCTCCGCCCGCACCGCAAGGGGCTGGTCATCGATATGGTGACCACGTACAGCGTGGGTGGTGAGGAGATCTGGCGCCAGACTTCGGTTTTCCTAGGCCAGGGCGCGAAATTCACCAAGGACACCCCGCGGCAGGTGCGAACGCGCCCTGAAGCCGAGCGCTTCCTCGACTTCCCTGATGATGAGGCGGGAACGCCCACGGCAACGCTGCGCTTTAGCCCCGAGAGCACCCGCGTTTATGCCGCGGCATCCGGCGATAAGAACCCCATCCACGTCTCCACCGTGGGCGCCAAGCTCTTCGGTTTTCCCGGGCCCATCGCGCACGGCATGTATACGCACGCCCGGATGTTGTCGGTGCTCGACGGCACCCTTTCAAGTGCTGTACGCATCAGCGCGGACTTCTACAAGCCGGTTATTCTTCCGGCGACGACGGGCGTGTTTGTGGCTCCGAGTGTCGCCACAAACACTGAGGCCGGAGCGCGCGTCGCTACAAACACTGAGGTCGGAGCGCGCGACGTCACGTTGCGCAAAGCCAAGGATCCGAGCACCCTCCACGTGGCGTGCCGGGTTGAGCCTCTGAACTAGCTGCGTGGTGCTGGATTAGCCATAGGCTAATCCAGCGGCTAATCCACGTGCTGATGCTGTGGCGCCACCACCAGCGGCTTCGGGGAGTACTTGCCGCGCAGGCCGCGGAGAATACCGGCGTGCTCCCACAGGCGCTTGTCTTCTTCGGTGCGGGGGACAAACTGGCGGGCGGCGAGCGGCTGCCAGTCAGCGTCCATGCCCATGTAGGCCACAGTGGCGTGGATGGCGGTTTCTAGTTTCTCGCGGCCACCGCGCGGGTTACCCGCGCGGACGTGGATCGACATTTGCATCGAGCGGGTATCCGTGCGCATCATGCGGGCATCGACCTCGATGAGGTCTCCGATATGGATAGGCCGGTAGAAGCGAATGCCGCCGGCATAGACCGCCACTGTGTGCTCGCCTGACCACTCCATGGTGCAGGCAGCGCCGGCCTCATCAATCCATTCCATGGCCGTACCACCGTGGACATTGCCGCCCCAGTTGACGTCAGTGGGCTTAGCCAAGAAGCGGGTGACCATTCGAGGGGCATCGGAAGGGCCATCATAAGTCTGCTTTTCCATCTCCGCTTCGATGGCTTGGCGCAGCTCGATGCGGGATTCCGCGGCTTCCCACACACGCTGGTGCTCTACGGTGTCCGGAACCAGCGGCGGCACGGCGACCGACTTACCTGTTTCCGTGTCCTTGGCCACGAAGATGACGAGGCAGTCGCACGCGCGGGTAAAAATGCCATCGCGCGGGTCGGCGGAAAGCACCTCGTTGACGATGTGCATGGAGGAGCGCCCCGTCATCGCAATGCGCGAGCGCACCTCCACGAGGTGGCCTGAGGGGATGGGGCGCGTGAAGTGAATGTGGCCCACATAGGCCGTCACGCAGTACGTACCCGACCATTGGACCGCACAAGCATAGGCGGCCTTATCAATCCATTCCAGGACGCGGCCGCCGCCGATGCCTTGGGCGCCGGCGATGGTGAGATCGGTGGGGGCGGCCATAAACCGCAGGGTGATGGAAGGGGACTTCTCGTGGGGAACGGACTTCTTTTCTTCCGACGAGCTTGATGGCATGGTTGGTGACATGGATAACAAAGTATCAGGGAGCGTGGTTACCGTATGAAGAAGGCCGTTGACGCCGCCACGACCCGCGCCGCCGTCGAGGCAGTGGCGGAGTGGATCCGTGACCCTGAAGGCGTGGAAAAACCAGGTCGCCCCGCGCTTGCGGCCGCTACACGCACCACCGCCCGCCTGCTGGAGGCGGACGCGCCGGGGCACTCCGTGGAGCTGCGGGTCCCCCCATTCGTGGCAGTGCAGTGCATCGACGGGCCTCGCCATACCCGGGGCACCCCTCCGAACGTGGTGGAGATGGATCCCCTGACGTGGCTGCAGCTGGCTACCGGTGTAGTGGGGTGGGAGCAGGCGCTTGGCGACGGCCGCGTGGACGCCTCCGGCTCCCGTGCCCACGAGATTGCTGCCTGTTTGCCCGTGATTCCGTTAGTTTTCACTGGCCGGAACGGCTAGGATTAGCGCCGTGGTAGCTGAACACGTCCAGAGCATGACTAAGCCCCTGTCGACGGATCCCAGCCTGGATCCGGAGCCCCGCGAAGAATGCGGAGTTTTCGGTGTTTGGGCACCAGGCGAAGAGGTTTCCAAGCTAACCTACTTCGGCCTCTTTGCCCTCCAACACCGCGGCCAAGAGGCCGCGGGCATCGCGGTGGGGGATGATGACCGCATCGTGGTCTTCAAAGACATGGGCTTGGTGTCCAATGTCTTCGATGAATCCATCCTGACCTCTCTGCACGGAAACGTGGCTGTTGGCCACACGCGGTACTCCACCGCGGGCGGCAAGGAATGGTCGAATGTGCAGCCGATGTTTGGGACGTCACCCAGCGGCGTTGACATTGCACTCGGCCACAATGGCAACTTGGTGAATTACGTGGAGCTGCGCGCCGAGGCCGTGGAACGCGGGCTCATCAAGCCGCACGAAGAATCCGTCTCTGACTCCATGTGCCTGTCCATCTTGTTGGCGGATGGCGTCAGCGAGAATAATTCAGTCTTCGACTCGGCACTGCAGCTGTTGCCCAGGGTTAAGGGGGCATACTGCCTGACCTTTACCGACGGGCACACGCTGTATGCCGCTCGCGATCCGCACGGCGTGCGCCCGCTTGCCCTCGGCCGCCTCACCACCGGCTGGGTGGTGGCGAGCGAAACCTGCGCCCTCGATATCGTGGGCGCGCAGTTCATCCGGGAAATTGAACCTGGCGAGCTCGTCGCTATTGATGAGACCGGTATTCGCTCCGAGCGCTTCGCGGAACCCAAGCGCCACGGCTGCGTCTTCGAATACGTCTACCTGGCGCGGCCGGATACGAACATCAAAGGCCGCTCCGTCAATGCCACGCGTGTGGAAATTGGGCGTCGCCTAGCGCGCCAGTACCCAGCGCCCGACGCGGACATGGTGATCCCCGTTCCCGAGTCCGGCAACCCGGCCGCCGTGGGCTATGCCCGCGAATCTGGGCTGACCTTTGCACATGGCTTGGTCAAGAATTCCTACGTGGGCCGCACCTTTATCCAGCCCACGCAGTCTCAACGCCAGATGGGCATCCGCCTCAAGCTCAACCCGTTGCGGGAGGTCATTGACGGCAAGTCCATCGTGGTGGTGGATGATTCGATCGTCCGCGGCAACACGCAGCGCGCCCTGATCCGGATGTTGCGGGAAGCCGGCGCTGCCGAGGTCCACGTGCGCATCGCCTCCCCGCCGGTAAAGTGGCCGTGCTTCTACGGCATCGACTTCGCCTCCCCGGGTGAACTGATTGCTAATGCCAACCCCTCCGATGACCCGGAGGAAGTGGCGCAGACCATCTGCACGGCAATCGGTGCAGATTCGCTGGGCTTCGTCTCCACCGATGAGATGGTGGCGGCCACCGAGCAGCCCCGCAGCGAATTGTGCTGTGCCTGCTTCGATGGCGAGTACCCGCTTGGACTGCCCGCCGGAAACCCCAATGCTGAGGCCGTGCGTACCCTGCAGGGCTCGACGACAACTAACGATTAAGGACTAAGTCACTCATGAGCGAGAACACGTATGCTGCCGCCGGCGTCAACATTGAGGAAGGCGACCGCGCAGTTGAGCTAATCACCCCGCACGCCAAGCGTGCCTCCCGCCCGGAGGTCATGGGCGGGCTGGGCGGTTTCGCCGGCCTGTTTAAGCTGGGCGAGTACAAGGAGCCGGTCCTCGCGGCCGGGTCAGACGGCGTGGGCACCAAGCTGGCCGTGGCTCAAGTCATGGATAAGCACGACACCATCGGCATTGACCTGGTTGCCATGTGTGTTGATGACCTCGTCGTGTGCGGCGCCGAGCCGCTCTTCCTCCAGGACTACATCGCCGTGGGCGAGGTTGTTCCGGAAAAGGTCGCGGACATTGTCAAGGGCATTGCTGAGGGCTGCGTGCAGGCAGGTGCAGCGCTGCTGGGCGGCGAGACCGCTGAGCACCCGGGCGTCATGGGCAAGGATGAGTACGATGTTTCCGCCACCGCGGTCGGTGTGGTGGAGGCCGATGAGCTCCTCGGCCCCGACAAGGTACGTGACGGCGACGTCCTTATCGCTATGAAGTCCTCTGGCCTGCACTCCAATGGCTATTCCTTGGCGCGCTACGTGCTGCTGGAGCAGGCCGGCCTGCCGCTGGACGGCTACATGGAAGACTTGGGCCGCACCCTCGGTGAGGAGCTTTTGGAGCCTACCCGCATCTACGCCAAGGACTGTTTGGCGCTGGTATCGGAGTGCGCGGTGTCGACCTTCTGCCACGTCACCGGCGGTGGCCTCGCGGGCAACCTCGAGCGCGTGATCCCGGAGGGCCTGACCGCTGAGGTTAATCGCTCGACGTGGACTCCGGGCCAGATCTTCAAGACCATCTCCTCCGTGGGCAAGGTCGCCCTCGAGGAAATGGAGAAGACGTTCAACATGGGCGTTGGCATGATCGCCGTCGTTGCGCCGGAGGATCGCGAGCGCGCGTTGGCCATGATGACCGCCCGCCACGTTGAGGCATGGGAGCTGGGCACCGTCCGTGTCGCCGAAGAAGGCGAGCCGCGCGTCCTCATGACCGGCGAGCACCCAGGGTTCTAGGTTCTGAAGAAAAGGAACAGGGCCGGAGGCGCCCCTCACTAAGAGGGGAGGCATCTCCGGCCCTTCGCTTACGTGCTGTGCATGTACAGAATGGGGAAGTGATTCGCGCGCTTAGCGCTCCTCGGAATCATCCTCATCCCACTCGTCCGAGTCCCAGCGATCCGCATAGTCCTCGTAATCCGCGTACTCCGAGTATTGATCCTCGTCCTCATCGCTGGAGCGCTTGGAGTTCTGTGAGGCGAGTTCACGCTGGAGCGAATCCAGATCCATCTCGGGCGAATTGTACTTCAGCTGGCGTGCAACTTTGGTCTGCTTTGCCTTGGCGCGTCCGCGTCCCATGTGCATGACCCCCTTGAGGTGTGTAGGGCGGTCCAGGGATTCTTGGCCGCCCCATCGTCTTAGTCAGATATGTGTATGTTCCTGTAAGACACCATAGCCTGTGTGACGAAAAAATTCCGAACTACCCCCTAGCGGTGTGCTGAAAAGTGCTCCACCCTGCGGCAAATAGTCCATTGTGTAATGTGCCACTATTTTCCGCGCAGGCGATCCACAGCGGCACGGCCGGCCTTCGGGCCTTCATCGGCAGGGATGGAATCCGGCTCGATCGATGCTGCTACCGGACCAATGGCCAGCTCTCCATGGTCGAGGGCGCTGCGCTTTACTAGACCAAGCGCGATGGGGCCATACTCACAGTCCTCCACCACGGTGCCGAGCCTGCCCACGCGACGCCCGCCCGACGTGATGTCCGCTCCGCTCTTCGGTTGCTCCGGGGCGGAGCCGTCGAGGTAGAGCAGCACCAATAAACGGGGAGAGCGCCCAAGGTTTTCTACGCGCGCGACGGTCTCCTGCCCGCGGTAGCAGCCCTTGTCCAAGTGAACGAACGCGGGCTGCTCCTCGCTGCGCCGGATCCAATGCGGAACCTCGTGGGCGATAGTCTTTGCATCGAGATCTGCGGCTAGTTCGGGCTCGCGTGCCCGCACGCGCTCGGCGGTAAAAGCCATGAGCCCCGCTAAGCTTCCGCCCTGGGCCTCCAACTCTTGCACCGCTGCGTCTAGTTTGTCCCGCGGCACGAGGAAGTCCTGGCGCGGGCAGCCCGGCCAGTGCACGGGCCTTTCCACCAGAGCTGTGGAAGGTTTGTCCAGCGCTTGACCGAGCACGCTGATGACCGCCACGTCCGCTTCCTCTACGGTGACCTGGGACCAGAACACCATGGCGGTGAGGAAATCTCGCAAAGACTCGAACTGCGCCGCCGGCACATCGAGGTAGAAGGTTTCCCCGTCGAAAGATAGATCCATGTGGTGCAGGACGTGGCCCTGAATATTGAGGTCAAGGGCACCTGCGGAAAAGCCGGCGTCCACGTCATCGAGCTTTTGGCTCAGGAGGTTATGCAGGAAGGCCTGGGCATCGGGCCCAGAAACCGCGATGACGTGGCGATGGGAGCGGTCGATGATGGCTGAACCTGTTTCCACCGCGCGCTGTTCGACGAGGGGGGTGCCGTAGTGCCAGGGGACCCCGGAGACATCGACGAGCGTGGTGCCCTGGAACTCAGCGGCTCCGGGCCGGGAAAGAAGTGGCGAAGAGTAACTCACGCCCTCCGATGGTAGGGCATAATCGGGGCTATGAGCCTTCAGTGCAGAAAAGAGCCGGTCATCTACGTCGTGGAGCCGTTTGGGGGATCGGTGCGGCGCCACATGCCGAACCTACCGTTGGTCTACTGGGATGATGCCGCGGTCACGCGCGGAGACGGGATTTTTGAATCCCTTCTAGTGCGTGATGGCAAGGCGGCGAACCTTCACCGCCACGCGGAGCGCTTCCGACACTCCGCCCAGGCTCTGAATTTGCCGGAGCCGCCGATGCACAAGTGGGAGGAAGCCACCGCGCTGGCTATCGCCGATTTTTATGGCCCCGCCGGCGCGGGGGACACGGGTGAATCGCCGCTCGAAGCCAAGTGCACGTGGACCTATACCCGCGGCCGGGCCTCCACCGGGGTGCCCACGGCCTGGGTCGCGGTTCAGGAAATCCCGGAGGATGTGGTGGCGCAGCGTGCGAAGGGCGTCAAGGTCATGAGTACGCCGCGATTGTGGCAGGTGGCGGAGGAGCTGCCGGCCAAGACGTTGAACTATGCGGCAACCATGGCCACACTGCGGCTGGCCCGCGAGCGCGGATTTGATGATGTGATCTTTACCGACCCCGACACGGGGCAGGTCTTGGAGGGGGCTACCTCAACCGTGGTGGCGGTTAAGGGAACCAAGCTGCGCACCCCCGCGGGTAAGGGGATACTCCCCGGAACCACGCAGGCCGCGCTGTTTGAATACGCCTCAGAACAGGGATATCGCTGCAAGGCGAAGGAGCTCAACCTGAGCTACCTCGAGGAGGCTGACTCGGTGTGGCTGGTCTCCTCGGTGCGCACAGCGGTGCGGGTGACGCGCCTCGATGACACGAAGCTCAAGGCGCCGGCGAACGCAGAAGAAATACGCGCGCTGATCGACGCCGCCCTGGCCCGCTAGATTCCCTTATGCGGCTAGCTCGCCTGCTAGCTAGCCTGCCACACGGGTGAGCTCGGCGGACATGAAGGGGCGCATTTCGCCGTCGACAAGCCGCTCATCTACCCAGCCCAGGTTGTTGTTCGGCATCAGGCCGTACATGCGCTTGCCGGGGCCGATGTTGGCGGGGCCTGTCTCCGTGACCATGGTGGAGGCGGACTCCAGCTGCCAGGCGCGCTCGTTGAACAGGGAGCCGTAGAAGATCTCGTTGACACCATTGGAGGAGGTGTAGGTCATCTCAATCTCGTCCTTGAGAGAGATGCGCCAGAATCCGGATTCGCGCGCGTCCGGGCCCGCCGGGTTGCCCTCGGAATCGATCCTCCAGGTGCGGGAGGTGTAGGTCAGGTAGTTCTCACCGTCGTGAGCGATGATGAGCTGCTGGCCAAAGGCGTACTGTTCGCCGTCGGTGCTGTGGGCCTGGCCTTCGCCCTGCCAGACACCGACGAGGGGGAGAAGCCCCAGGAGGCCATCGTGCAGTGACGGGCCCTGACGCAGGTTTGCCGTCTCATCGGGCAAAGGGTTCTCTGCTACATCAACGGTGGGGATGTTGCGGGAGGCAGCATCCTTCCATGCTTCCGCGGCTTGGTTGACGGCTGCGTTGCCATCAATCTTGCCGTTCTCCGGCTGGGTGTTTTCCGGGTGATTCTCATTATTCGTCTGTTCGCTCATGCTGCCCCAGCGTAGTCGTGGGGGCGCCGCGGAAACCACTAGGCTCCAGTAGTCTAGGGGGTCATGCGCGCATTGCTGATCTCAAACCCGAACTCCACGAGCCAGAATTCGGCCCTTTTCCGTGAGGTTCTGCCCGTCATTCGGGACGTGGAGGGGCTGCAGCTGCTTGCTCGCTTTACGCATTATCCGGGGCACGCGGAGGATATAGTGCGGGGCATGACCAGGGAAGACTTCGATGTCATCTTGGTTTTCGGGGGAGATGGCACGGTGAACGAAATTGTGAACGGGCTGTTGGGCCCCGCAGATTCCGCGGAACGTCCCAGCCCCCAGGACATTCCGGCTCTCGCGGTGATTCCCACGGGCTCCGCCAACGTCTTCGTCCGCGCCCTCGGCTTCCCCAATACTCCAGTCGAGGCAGCACACGTGCTGGCTCGGATGCTGGAACGCAATACGCGCCGCACCGTGTCCTTGGGAGTGTGGAATGACCGATGGTTCGCGGTTAATGCTGGTTTCGGATTGGATGCCGACGTGCTCGCTCGCGTGGACCGTGCTCGGGAAATGGGCTTTGCAGCTACCCCGTTGCGCTATTTGGCCGTGGCCTTTCAGGCCTATCAGCGCGCCCGCATTCGCCCACCGCGCATTAGCGTGCGTGCGCGCTCCGGCTCGGGAGACACCTTCTCGGCTGATGACGTGCCCGTCATGTTCACCTCGAATACCAACCCGTGGACCTTCCTCGGACCGCTGCCGGTGGTGACGAATCCGCGCAACTCTTTCGACCAAGGCCTTGGCCTCTTCGGGGTGTCAGACCTCGGTGGCATTGATGGTCTTGTGGGCGTGCTCCACCTCTTTGGCGTGGATCACCGCCACTGGCTGAATAAGGTCACGGATGCCCGAACGCTGCACTTTGAGGATGCCGTCGAGGTGGATTTGGTGTGCCCGAAGCCGCACCGCTTCCAGGCAGACGGAGAGTCGGAGGGAACCTTCACGGAGGTGCATCTGGAATCGGAGGCGGACGCGTTGGAAGTCTTCGCTCCTACCGATCCGGCCCCGCCCATACACCGCAACGTCCGCAGGATCCTGCGCGACCTCGTTCGCATCAACTAGTTTTGGCGCCAACTCGGCGGCGTCGTCGGTGCGCTGCCTACTTCGTTGGCGGTGTCCTGTGCCTTTTGCGCTGCATCCTCGACGGCCTTTTCCTCCGATCCATCGATTTCGAGAGGGGAGAGCTGCGCCGTCTTCAAAGTGATGTTGCGGCGCTGCACCTCGAACGTAATGGAACCGCCGTGCAGCTTCACGGAGGTGGCCTGGGCAGGCAACGGTAGTTGACGGGTATCCAAGACCAACCCGAATGCTTTCTTGAGGCGCTCATCATCGGTCCCGTAGACGCTCATGCGAAATTCCGGCCCAACGAGGCGCAACGTTACCGTCGCCGTGGACTTGGTGGTGTCTCCCGGCAGCGTGCCGGTGAGCTCCGCTTCGGCAGACGGGCCGCCGGTGGGGGACATGTCATCTGGGTTGGCGATGGATAGGTCCGTAATGCCCAGCAGGCGGCCGAGGGCTACTCCGTCGATGCTAATGCTGCGCGTGTAAGTGGAGACCGGTGCACCTTCTAGGTCCCCGCTGAAGAGCTGTTCGGGACGAATGGTGATATCGCGCAGCGTCGTGGAGGCGTTGACCATCCCGAGCTTGGGCACCTCCACGTCGGAGGAGTTGACCTCGAGGTAAGGAACCTCTTTGGTCAGAGCGCCGAGGGTAAAAGGAACACCGCCGATGTACACATTGGGGCTGTTTTCCAGCTGGGAACTGGCTTTCGCCTTCTGTGCCACGGTGTGCTCGGCATGCATCGCCACCGCGGAATCTGCCAGCCATGCGGTCAGAACCACTCCCGCGACGGCGGCGAGTCGGACGACGGGGCGGCTGAGGTAGATGACGGTCACCCTTCTATTACTACCGCACGTAAGCTGGGAAACATGAATATTGGGACCCTTACCCTGCCGCAGAATCCGGATTTGGCACAGCGCGTGGAGGAGCTGGCCACACGCGCCGAAACGCACGATGGTTATGCGCCGTTCTCCGAGCAGTTTGTGGTCGGCCTGCGAGATGGTCGCCTTGGGCACCGCCACCTGCTCGCACTTGAAGACGGTGAGATAACAGGTGTGGCTGCCGTCGAAGGGCAGACGGTAGAGCTCGTCGTCGACGTCGAACACCGCGGGCGCGGGGTGGGGCAGGCGCTTGTCGACGCCCTCCCAACCTCCCCCCAGATCTGGGCTCATGGCAACCTCCCGGCCGCCCAGGCGCTGGCGAAGCGCAATGGGATGGACGTCGTCAGGCGCCTGCTCGTCATGGCGATTGAGGGACGGGACCTACGCGCGGCGGAGGAAGCGTCCGCAAAGGTCGAAGGCCTAGAGATCTGCACGTACACGGAGTCGGTCGAGCGTTTCGGGCGCGAGTACGTCGAGGCGGAGTGGTTACGAGCCAACAACGAGGCTTTTTCCTGGCACCCAGAGCAAGGTGGGTGGGACCTGGAGCGTTTACACCGCGGGATGGAAGCCGAATGGTTCGATCCGGCCGACGTGCTCTTCCTGTGGGATTCGCACGGTGGTGAGCACAGTGCCCCAACCATGGCCGGCTTTCACTGGCTGAAATGGCATGAGGAGGACATCCCAGCCTTCGGTGAGGTCTATGTTGTGGGGCTGAGCGAGGACTATCGCGGGCGCGGGCTCGGCGGCCCGTTGCTCACCGCTGGCTTGCAGCGCATGGTCGCTAAAGGAGCGGACAAGGTCATCTTGTACGTCGAGGCGGACAATGAGCCGGCAGTAAAGGCCTATGAGAAGCTCGGCTTTGGTACTGCGGAGGAGCACTGCGTCTGGGCGAAAAGTGACTAGTCTCACCGCCTTTTGGTACAAGTTAACCGATTGTTCACCTCTTGATCCCTGTGGGGTTAACCCTCCGCATATAGCTTTACTTCCCGTGAGTTAATCGCGCTTGCCTTTGGAGAGGGTAGGGGGCGATTTCCTCGAAAAATCATTCTCTTGTATCCGTACCGGAAAGGTTCCCCGTGATTCGCAACTTCAAGCGCACTGCCGCTATCTTCGGCATCGTCGCCGCCACCTCCACCGCTCTCGTTGCCTGCTCCGAGTCCAACGAGTCTGATTCCGCCGATGGCGGCTCCGACTCCGTAGAGGTCTCCGGTGACCTCTCTGGTGAGGGCGCTTCCTCCCAGAAGTCCGCAATGTCCGTCTTCGAGAAGGCCTTCCTGAACGAGTACCCGGATGCTAACTTCTCCTACACCTCCTCCGGTTCCGGCGCTGGTGTGAAGGCCTTCAACGGTGGCACCGTTGACTTCGCTGGTTCCGACTCCGCCCTGAAGGAGGACAAGGGTGAGGTTGAGGCTGCTAAGGAGCGTTGCGACGGCAACGATGCATGGCACCTGCCGACCACCATCGGCCCGGTTGCTATCGCCTACAACCTGGGTGACACCGAGGTCAACCTCTCCACCGACACCCTGGCTAAGATTTTCAAGGGCGAGATCACCAAGTGGAATGATGACGCCATCAAGGCTGAGAACGAGGGCACCGACCTGCCGGACAAGAACATCACCGTTATCTTCCGCTCTGATGAGTCCGGTACCTCCGACAACTTCCAGAAGTTCCTGACCGCCGCTACCGGCAACTGGGACAGCGAGGGCAAGCAGTTCCCGGATGCTGTTGGTGAGGGCGCTAACGGTTCCTCCGGTGTGGCTGACCAGGTCGCTTCCATCGAGGGTGCTATCACCTACGTTGAAGCTGGCTACGCTCACCAGAAGGAAGCCGATGGCGTCAAGATTGCCAAGATTGACTTCGGCAACGGCCCGGTTGAGCTCAACGCTGAGTCCGTCGGTGTTGCTCTGGACCACCTTGCTTTCAAGGACACCGGCTCCGAGCACAACATGGTTGTTGACTCCGACAAGCTCTTTGCTTCCAACGACGAGGGCGCCTACCCGCTCATCCTGACCACTTACAACATCGTCTGCTCTGCTGGCTACGATGAGGAAACCTCCGCTCTGGTGAAGGCATTCTTCAACACCGTTCTGGACAACCAGAATGACGAGCTGGAGAACGCAGGCTTCATCCCGGTTGCTGGTGACCACCTCGAGCGCCTGAAGGCAGCTGTCGACGCTATCCAGTAAGCGCGTTAACTGCGGGCCTTAGTGCCGTAGTTGCCGTTTAAATACACACTTCCGCCCCCAATCCGCCGTTAACGAGCGCTTTGGGGGCGGTAGCGTGTCCCGCATTTTTTATTGATCCCGTTGAAAAGGATTCCCTAGTCTCATGGCAGACAATAATCTCACCACAGCGTCATCCGCGAGGGAGGATGCCGTTTCGGCGATTCGTCCTAGCGTGCATGCATCCGACGCAGGCGCTGCCCCTACCCCAGCCGTTAAGACGGGCGTCAAGCGCCCGGGCGATCGTGTCTTTGAATTCCTGTCCACTGCGTCCGCCACGCTGATCACGGTGATGATCGCTGCCATCGCAGTCTTCCTTGTGTGGCAAGCGGTTCCCTCGCTTGCCGTCAATGAGGGCGGCATCGTAGGTTTCTTCACCTACGGCGAGCGTTGGGAAACCAATGATACCGACGCAATGAAGTTCGGTATTCCGACCATGTTCGGCCATACCGTGCTGATTTCCATCGTGGCACTCATCATCGCGATGCCGGTGGCACTCGGTATTGCTATCTTCTTGTCCAACTACGCACCGGCCAAGCTGGTGAAGCCGCTGGGCTTCCTCGTCGACATGCTCGCTGCCGTGCCGTCCATCGTGTACGGCCTGTGGGGCTGGCAGGTTCTCGGCCCCGCATTGTCCGGCTTCTACACGTGGCTGCACTCCTGGGCAGGTGGCTTCTTCCTGTTCAAGGTCTACGACAACTCCCCGCACTTTGCGACGGGCCGCAACGTCCTCACCGGTGGCATCGTTCTGGCAGTAATGATCCTGCCGATCATCGCCGCTACCGCCCGCGAGGTCTTCGTGCAGACCCCTCCGGGCCAGATCGAGTCTGCCTTGGCACTCGGCGCCACCCGCTGGGAAGTTATTCGCATGACGGTCCTTCCTTTCGGTATGTCCGGCTATATTGCCGGCTCGATGCTGGGCCTGGGCCGCGCGCTGGGTGAGACCATGGCGCTGTACATGGTTGTCTCCCCGTTGGTCGACTTCCGCTTCTCGCTGTTCGATGGCGGTACCACCTTCGCCACCGCCATCGCCTTGGCGGCCGCGGAGTTCGGTAATGAGATGCGTGCCGGCGCCTACATCGCTGCAGGCCTCATGCTGTTCCTTCTGACCTTCGTGGTCAACGCAATTGCCCGTTCCATCGTGAAGAGCAAGTAAGGAGGGAACAGAGATGACTACGACTACAACCTCTAACTCTGTCCCGGCTTCTTCCGGTCCGACCTTCCTGGATATTTCCTCGAGCCGTAAGACCACCAACAACATCGCCACCGCTCTCGTGTGGGCGACGATGATCATCGCCATGATTCCGCTGCTGTGGGTCCTCTTCGAGCTCATTGTTCGCGGTTCCGGGGCTGTCCTGAGCCCCGAGTGGTGGACCGAATCTCAGCGCGGCATCTTGGATACTGAAGCCGGCGGTGGTGCACTGCACGCCATCATCGGTACGTTCGTTCAGACCATCATCGCGACCGTTATTTCGGTTCCGATTGGTATCTTTACCGCGATTTACCTTGTGGAGTACTCCCGCGGTGGCCCCCTGAGCCGCCTCACCACCTTCATGGTGGACATTCTGTCCGGTGTGCCCTCCATCGTGGCCGCACTGTTCATCTTCGCCATGTGGATTACGCTGTTCGGCTTCAAGCGCTCCGGTATGGCTGTGGCGCTGTCCTTGGTACTCCTGATGATTCCGATTGTGGTCCGCAATACGGAGGAGATGCTCCGTGTGGTCCCCATGGACCTGCGTGAGGCTTCCTATGCCCTCGGTGTACCGAAGTGGAAGACCATCGCCCGCATCGTTCTGCCGACCGCTCTCTCCGGCATCGTCACCGGCATCATGCTCGCCGTGGCCCGCATCATGGGTGAGTCCGCGCCGGTGCTGGTGTTGGTGGGCTCTACGTCCTCCATCAACTGGGATGCCCTCAAGGGCGCGCAGTCCTCGCTGCCACTGATGATGCTGGATATGTACAAGTCCGGTGCTGATCCGGCTGTCTTGGACAAGCTGTGGGGCGCCGCCCTCACGTTGGTTGTCCTCATCGCGATTCTCAATATCGGCGCGCGCATCGTTTCGGCGAAGTTCTCCGTCAAGAAGTAACCGTATTCACTTTCCACCTACCCCCAATAGGAGCACTACTCATGTCCAAGCTTGAGCTCAACGACGTGAACATCTACTACGGTGACTTCCACGCCGTACAGAATGTCAACATGCAAATTCCGGCGAAGGCCGTCACCGCCTTCATCGGCCCCTCCGGCTGCGGTAAGTCCACCGTTCTGCGCACCCTCAACCGTATGCACGAGGTCATCCCCGGCGCCTACGTCAAGGGTGAGATCCTCTTGGATGGACAGAACATCTACGGCTCCAAGGTTGACCCGGTGTCTGTCCGCAACACCATCGGCATGGTATTCCAGAAGGCCAACCCGTTCCCGACCATGTCCATCGAGGACAACGTTGTCGCCGGCCTGAAGCTGTCCGGTGAGAAGAACAAGAAGAAGCTCAAGGAAGTCGCCGAGAAGTCCCTGCGCGGCGCTAACCTCTGGGACGAGGTGAAGGACCGTCTGGATAAGCCGGGCGGCGGCTTGTCGGGTGGTCAGCAGCAGCGCCTGTGCATCGCCCGTGCGATTGCCGTGGAGCCGGAGGTTCTCCTCATGGATGAGCCGTGCTCGGCGCTGGACCCGATTTCCACCCTGGCTGTTGAGGACCTCATCCACGAGCTGAAGGAAAACTTCACCATCGTTATCGTGACCCACAACATGCAGCAGGCAGCCCGCGTGTCCGATAAGACTGGTTTCTTCTCTCTAGAGGCCACCGGCAAGCCGGGCCACCTCGTCGAGTTCGATGACACCACCAAGATCTTCGAAAACCCGTCCAAGAAGGACACCGAGGATTACATCTCTGGCCGCTTCGGCTAAATGCCACTAGTGCCCAAAGCCGGCGCCCTCTCTCACCTGTTTAAGGTCTAGGAGAGGCGCCGGCTTTCTTGTGCTTCGGATCGAGCCGGGTGGATCACCCACGCCCACACGCCTGCCTAGTTGCGGAATTGGCGCTCGAGCTCCGCCATGCGGGCTTCCATCTCGGCGTCGCGCTGCTCCTGGTCGCGCTTGCGCATATAGCGATCCGGGTCCAAGCCCGTGGCCAGGTAGATGATGCGCCCGGCAGCGGCGGCACAATGATCTGCGAATCGCTCGTAGTAGCGTGACAGCTGCGAAGTCTCCACGGCTTGGCGCACCGTTCCCTTCCACTCCCGCTGGGTCAGCATGCGCAGCAGGTGATGGTTGATGTCATCCACGGCATCGTCATCTTCGGTCAGGCGCAGCGCGAGCTCCGGATCGCGGGTGATGAGGATGTCTTTGAGCCCTGCAGACATGTCGAGGACGAGGCGGGTGTACTCCTCGAAATAGCCCATGATTTCTGCCGGTACAACCGGCTCTGGGTGGCGGCGACGCGCGCTCGTTGCAATGTGCTGGGATAGGCGGCCCATGCGGTAGAAATCTTCCACAATATAGATGGAGGAGATCACTTGGCGTAGGTCCTTGGCCATAGGGTTCTCCAAGGCCAGAAGGGACACCGCACGGTCTTCACAGCGCGTGCGGACCTCATCCAGTTCATCGCGCAGCGACACGGCCTCCTCAGCTGGTTGCAGGGAAGCCTCGATTAATGCCTGGGAGGCAAGAGTCATCAACCTATGGACGGTCGTGCTCATGATGATCAGATCATGGGCAAAGTTATCCAACTGTTCACGGTAAGCTGCGCGCATGCCACGTACTTTAGCCCAACTATTGGTCTAGTGCCTGTCGGGCAACACGATCAAGGCAGGTTCTGCTCCTAGCCTCCGGAGTGCATGATCTCCGCGCCTTCCGGAACCGTGGCATCTTCCGGATCATCGAGCCACCCTTCGGGCAGGACCACCTTGGCGGGTGAACCCTGGCGGCCGCGGGCGCCATCGGCGTCGTCGGCAAGCGCGGGCGAGTCCGCCCACGGCGCCAATAGCTCGCGCAGATCCTCCAAGGAATTGACGCGAGAAAGCCCCGCGCGTACCTGGCCGCCCACCGGAAAGCCTCGGAGGTACCACCCAATATGCTTGCGAATATCGCGGCTGGCCTGGCGCTCGCCTTCGTGCTGTGTCAGCAGTTCGGCGTGGCGAATCATAATCTGCGTGACTTCCCCCAAAGTGGGCTCCGGCGGCACCGGCTCACCCCGCAGGTGGGCGGAGAGCTCCGCGAAGAGCCAGGGGCGGCCCAAACAGCCGCGGCCTACGACGACGCCGTCGCATCCCGTTTGCTCCATCATGTCGTGCGCATCGGTTGCCTTGAAGATATCGCCGTTACCCAAGACGGGAATGCCAGTATCCGCTAGGTGTTCCTTGAGGCGGGCAATCTCTCCCCAGTCGGCGTGGCCGGAGTAGCGTTGGGCCGCCGTGCGACCGTGGAGAGCGACGGCCGCGGCACCCTCAGCAACGGCGATCCGGCCGGCGTCGAGGTGCGTTTTGTGCTCGTCATCGATGCCGACGCGCATCTTGACGGTGACTGGAATGTCCGTGCCCTCCGTGGCTTTGACGGCCGCAGCGACAATGTTGCCAAACAAACGGCGCTTATAGGGCAGGGCAGAACCACCGCCGCGGCGCGTGACCTTGGGAACCGGGCAGCCGAAGTTCATGTCGATGTGGTCTGCGAGGTTCTCGTCCACGATCATCTTGGCCGCCTTGTACGTGTACTCCGGATCGACGGTGTACAGCTGCAGTGAGCGCGGCTGTTCTTCGGGGGCAAACGTGGTCATGTGCAAGGTCTTTGGGTTGCGCTCAACGAGGGCGCGTGCGGTGACCATTTCACACACGTAGAGGCCGGAGACGGTTCCGGTCTTCGCTATCTCTTGCTCGCGGCACAGCACGCGAAAGGCCACGTTGGTCACGCCCGCCATAGGGGCGAGGACAACGGGGGAGTTGAGCTGGATGTTTCCGATAGCAAGAGTCACGCCGCCAATTGTGCGCGGAACAAGCCTAGGGTGGCAAATTCTGATGAAAAAAGTGAGGGGTGCACACGGTTTGGGGCAGAGTGCGGTAAATTCGCCACCGATTCGCTAGTGTGGTGCATGTAACTAATAGGAAAGGACCGTAACCTAGGTCTTTTCTGCACATAAAAGGAGGACTCATGTCTGAGAGAATTGCATACGCGCCGTTTGAGAAGCTCGTTATGAGCGCTGACGAGGCAGCTAAGTTCGTCAATCACGGTGACCGTGTGGGAATCTCCGGCTTCACTGGTGCTGGCTACCCCAAGGCCCTGCCTACCGCCATCGCGGAAAAGGCAAAGGCGGCTCACGAGGCGGGTGAAGAGTTCAAGATTGACGTCTTCTCCGGCGCTTCGACTGCCCCGGACTGCGACGGCGTGCTGGCTGAGGCTAACGCCATCCGCTTCCGCTCCCCGTACAATTCCGACCCAGTTCTGCGTGGACGCTTCAACGACGGCTCCGCGCTGTACCAGGACATCCACCTTTCGCACTCCGGTCAGCAGGTAGAGGAGGGCTTCTACGGTGACTTCCAGGTAGCCATTATTGAGGCCGTGCGTATCGACGAGAACGGAAACATCGTTCCGTCCTCGGCCGTGGGCAACAACCTCGAATACATTGAGGCCGCCGACAAGATCATCATCGAGGTGAATGAGTGGCAGTCCCTCAACCTTGAGGGCATGCACGATATCTACCGGATTGAGAAGCTGCCGAACCGTCAGCCCATTCCGATCACCAAGCCGGCCGACCGTGTTGGCACCACCTACATTGAGATCCCAGAAGAAAAGGTCGTGGCAGTGGTCAAGACCGACGCTCCGGACCGCAACGCACCGTTCAAGGCTCCGGATGAGGTCTCCGAGAAGATTGCTGCGAACTTCATCGAGTTCCTCGAGGGCGAGGTCGCTGCTGGCCGCCTTGAGTACGACAAGTTCATCATGCAGT
Organism: Corynebacterium sp. HMSC035E02; assembly: GCF_001836065.1. Taxonomy (NCBI): domain Bacteria; kingdom Bacillati; phylum Actinomycetota; class Actinomycetes; order Mycobacteriales; family Corynebacteriaceae; genus Corynebacterium; species Corynebacterium sp. HMSC035E02. The sequence continues at coordinate 6,812 of NZ_KV827333.1, read as the reverse complement.
CCGGTGTGGGCAACGTCCCGAACGCTGTGATGGCCGGCCTGCTGGACTCCAAGTTTGAAAACATTCAGGCGTACACCGAGGTTATCCAGGACGGCATGCTCGATTTGATCGACGCCGGCAAGATGACCGTCGCCTCCGCTACCTCCTTCGCTCTGTCCCCGGAGTACGCGGACAAGATGAACGCTGAGGCTGAGCGCTACGCCAAGCACATCATCCTGCGCCCACAGCAGGTGTCCAACCACCCGGAGGTTATTCGCCGCGTTGGCTTGATCTCCTCCAACGGCATGATTGAGGGCGACATTTACGGCAACATCAACTCCACCAACGTCTCCGGTTCCCGCATCATGAACGGTACCGGTGGCTCCGGTGACTTCACCCGTAATGCTTACATCTCCACCTTCGTCTCCCCGTCGGTGGCCAAGGATGGCGCAATCTCCGCCATCGTGCCGTTCGTGTCCCACACCGACCACACCGAGCACGACACCATGGTCATCATCACCGAGTACGGTGTGGCGGACCTGCGTGGTCTCGCTCCGAAGGAGCGCGTGGAGAAGGTTATCGCCGTGGCGCACCCGGACTACCGCCCGCTGCTTGAGGAATACTACGAGCGTGCCAAGGCTAATAAGTTCCAGCACACCCCGCACGATCTGAAGACCGCCTTTGACTTCCAGGTGAACTTCATGGAGAAGGGTGACATGCGCGGTTAATCGCTCATGCCGCTCGGTCGTGGCCCTTACCGCTGGAGGTGAGGGCCATTTCCTTTTCCTTAGTGTCACCTACTAAGATGGATGGGCGTTGGGCCTTTAGCTCAGTTGGTAGAGCTACGGACTTTTAATCCGCAGGTCGCGGGTTCGAGCCCCGCAGGGCCCACAGAAAGAGCCGCCTTCGGGCGGCTCTTTTGCGTTGTAGGGTGGCCCACTCAGCAGGCTTTGCTCCTCTAGCTCTTCACGAGCTTCCGGATGGCCCGCATGGCCTCCTCTAGCTTCTCTGTGGCTACTTGCCCGTCCTCGGCGGCGGCTCCTGCCACGCAGTGCTCTATGTGGTCTTCTAGCAGCGCTAGGGAGACGTTCTCGAGCGCTGAGGTGACCGCGGAGATCTGCGTGATGATGTCGATGCAATATTGGTCTTCCGCAATCATGCGGTGGATGCCTCTGGTTTGGCCCTCGATGCGCTTGAGACGCGCTAAGTATTTTGCCTTTTGCTCGCTATCGGAGTTGTAGCCGTGAACGCCGGGCTCGTGGCAGGAGCAAGTATCGCGCTGGTCAGCCATGGTTTTCCGCCTTTCTGCCGGGGCGATTTGGTTAAGTAGGGATGTCTCCAGTATATTTTTACAAAGTTGCCTCAAGGCAACGGGCCCCCATCGTCTAGCGGCCTAGGACACCGCCCTTTCACGGCGGCGGCACGGGTTCGAATCCCGTTGGGGGTACCAACACTAACGTGTTGGTACATAAGTCAATATGTATGGCCCTGTGGCGCAGTTGGTTAGCGCGCCGCCCTGTCACGGCGGAGGTCGCGGGTTCAAGTCCCGTCAGGGTCGCCATACCAAGCCTCGGAGCGGTGTTTGTAGAAACACGCTTCGAGGCTTGAATTGTTTTGCTTGTCATAGCCCACTCAAGGCGGGGTCGGGACCGATAGGTCTAGGTGCTGTGTGGCAGTCACGTGGACGATACTTCTTTACTCCTAAAAACCGTAGATGACATGCTGATTTGGTGTGTTTCTCAAGCTTTGTGTAGAGTACTTATTCGTGCCCAGCGCACAAGAGATAATTGAAAATGGCCCTGTGGCGCAGTTGGTTAGCGCGCCGCCCTGTCACGGCGGAGGTCGCGGGTTCAAGTCCCGTCAGGGTCGCCGAAGTCCTTGTGGCTTCTGGCCAGATAGCTCAGTCGGTAGAGCACACGCCTGAAAAGTGTGGGGTCGCCAGTTCGATCCTGGCTCTGGCCACAAGAAAGCCCCCTCCAGTACTGGAGGGGGCTCTTTTGTTTCCTTGTTCCCCCGGAGTTGCTCTAGTGGTCTGCTGCTTTTTGGTTTAATGGGGCACCATGACTACTTCAGTTGCGCACCAAACCGATCGATCCCGCTTCGTCATCACCGTCGATGGCGAGGAAGCAGGCTTCGCTGAATACAGTGACTCCGCCACCACGCGCGAATTTACGCACACGGAAATTTTTGAGTCTTTTCAAGGCCAAGGCCTGTCCAAGCCTCTGATCAAGGCGGCGTTGGATGATGACTCGACGATAGCCCGCCAAGTCATCCCAACGTGCAGCGCCGTGGCGCGGTTTATTGAGAAGAACCCTGAATACCAGCGTCTGACTAACCGTGAGGGCAACCTCTAAATACGGAGTCGGCCGCCCTTAGATGTAGAAGTCTGGGTCCACCAGCTTGATGCGCTCATCCTTCTTGCGAGGACGGTTCTTAGCGGGAATACCCGTAGCGGTGTGATGAGGGGGTACATCCTTCGTCACCACCGCATTGGCGCCCACTGCGGAGCCCTCACCGATAGTGATGGGGCCCAGCACCTTGGCGCCGGCGCCGATGGTCACGTTGTCCCCGATCGTTGGGTGGCGCTTTGTCTGCGTGAGAACCTGGCCGCCGAGCGTGACACCGTGGTAAAGCATAACGCCATCGCCGATCTCGGCAGTCTCACCAATGACGATTCCCATTCCGTGGTCAATGAAGAAGCGCCGACCAATTGTGGCGCCGGGGTGGATCTCAATTCCGGTGAAGAAGCGGTTCACCTGGGCCAAGATGCGTGCCGGCCCGCGCCAGCCACGCTTCCACATGCGGTGGGCAATGCGGTGCGCCCAAATAGCGTGGAGGCCGGAGTAGACCACGGCGTTCTCGACGTCGCCGCGCGCGGCCGGATCATGCTCGCGCGCGTTGGCGAGGTCTTCACGAATCATCTTCAAGATGTGCATGCAAACCATCCTATCTAGAAAGAAAAAGCGCCCCCTAGCACAGAGGGCGCTTTTATTCGGGGTGCTCACCGCAGTGCGCTTTGCGACGCCCCGCGGAAAGCCACGCTGGGAACTCTAAGCCTCGCGGATGTCCTCGAAGAGGATGGTGGAGACATAACGCTCACCAAAGTCCGGGGCGACAACCACGATGGTCTTGCCCTTGAACTCTTCGCGTGCAGCCAGCTTGAGAGCAGCGGAGACGTTGGCACCGGAGGAAATGCCGACGAGCAGGCCCTCCTCGGTGGCCAGCTTGCGGGCAGTGGAGACAGATTCCTCGGTGGTGGCGGTGAGAACCTCGTTGAGGATCTCGCGGTCCAGAACCTCCGGGACGAAGTTAGCGCCGATGCCCTGGATCTTGTGCGGGCCTGCCTTGCCCTCGGACAGGACGGGGGAGTCGGAGGGCTCTACAGCTACCAAGTAGGTATCCGGGTTCTGGGAGCGCAGGTAGCGACCAACGCCGGTGACGGTGCCGCCGGTGCCGACGCCGGCTACGAAAGCATCAACCTTGCCCTCGGCGTCCTCCCAGATCTCGGGGCCGGTGGTTGCCTCGTGGATCTTCGGGTTTGCTTCATTAGCGAACTGGGAAGCCAGGATCGCGTTGGGGGTTTCGGCAATAATTTCGTTGGCCTTCTCTACGGCACCCTTCATTCCGGCAGCGCCCGGGGTCAACACGATCTCAGCGCCATAAGCGCGCAGCAGCACCTTGCGCTCGTTAGACATGGTCTCCGGCATGGTCAGGATGACCTTGTAACCCTGGGCTGCGCCGACAAGCGCCAAGCCAATACCGGTGTTGCCGGAGGTGGCTTCAACGATGGTGCCGCCCGGCTTCAGCTCGCCGGCTTCTACGGCGGTGTCGACAATCGCCTTGGCGATGCGGTCCTTGACGGAATTTGCGGGGTTGAAGGACTCAACCTTCACGAGCACCTCGGCGCCGAGGCCCTCGGTCAAACGGTTGAGGCGGACCAGCGGGGTTCCGCCGATGGTTTCTAGAATGTTGTCGTATACAGCCACGATGTGGACTCCTTGTAAATAACTTCCGATGTACAGCAGACACCTTACACCCCGCTACTAGACAAAGTAGTATATAAATTCTGAACAGAGCATTCGGGCATGGTATGTGGGATTTGGGGTGACGGAGTAGGGCGCGGTGCGATTTAGAATTACCCCCGTCGGACGGTTATACTTCGCAAATAGTGTTCACCTACCCCCGTTTCAGGCGGGGAATGTGGGTGCACCTGCTGGTTACCCCCGAGTAAGAGAGAGCCTCATGGAGCCGCACCGACTCAAGGATGATGACGAAGCCGTACGCGCAGCGCTATCGTCGCTGAAGACCGCAACGGGAATTCCCGTTACGATGTACGGAACCTTGCTGCCGGATAATCGTTTGCAGATTACCCACTGGGTAGGTCTGCGCACCCCGGCCTTGCAGAACTTGGTGATTGACGCGAATGTGGGCGTCGGCGGGCGCGTTGTCAGCACTCGCCGCGCTGTAGGTGTATCCGATTACACCCGCGCCACGACGATCAGCCACGAGAACGACCGTTACATCCAGGATGAGGGACTGCACTCCATCGTGGCGGTGCCGGTGACTGTGCAGCGTGAGATCCGCGGCGTTCTTTATGTTGGTGTTCATTCGCCGGTCCGCTTGGGTGACAAGGTCATCGAGGAGGTCACCATGACCGCCCGCTGCCTCGAGCAGGATTTAGCGGTTAATTCCGCACTGCGCCGCGCCGATGGGGGCAAGGGCGGCGCCGCTCGCGGGCACGTGATGAACGGCGCCGAATGGGAGCAGGTGCGCTCGACGCACTCCAAGCTGCGGATGCTGGCTAACCGCGTCAACGATGAGGACCTCCGCAAGGAATTGGAAGCCCTCTGCGACCAGATGGTCTCCCCGGTGCGCGTGAAGCAGACCACCAAGTTGTCTGCGCGCGAGCTCGATGTTTTGTCTTGCGTGGCGTTGGGGCACACCAACGTTGAGGCGGCAGAGGAAATGGGCATCGGAGCCGAAACGGTGAAGTCTTATCTGCGTTCTGTCATGCGCAAACTGGGGGCCCACACCCGCTATGAAGCGGTCAATGCGGCCCGTCGTATCGGCGCGCTGCCCTGATTGTAGGTAAGTTGGGTGGGCGTGAAAGACCAATTTATTGTCTCCGGTGGGGCGCGCCTGCAGGGCACCGTCAAGGTGGACGGTGCCAAAAACAGTGTGCTGAAGCTGATGGCTGCGGCACTGTTGGCGGAGGGCACGACCACGCTGACCAACTGTCCTGAAATTCTTGATGTTCCCCTGATGCGCAAGGTCCTCGAAGGTCTCGGGTGCTCAGTGGAGATCGATGGCCACACAGTGCGCATCACCACTCCGGCCGAGCTGCACTCCAACGCGGACTTCGACGCCGTGCGGCAGTTCCGCGCGTCCGTGTGCGTGCTAGGTCCGCTGACGGCGCGGTGCGGTCACGCCAAGGTGGCTTTGCCGGGTGGAGATGCCATTGGCTCCCGCCCCTTGGACATGCACCAGTCCGGACTCGAAAAAATGGGTGCGAGCACGCGTATTGAGCACGGTGCCGTCGTAGCGGAGGTTGACCACCTGCACGGCGCAAGCATCAAGCTCGATTTCCCCTCTGTGGGCGCCACAGAGAATATTCTTACCGCTGCCGTGCTTGCCGACGGCGAAACTCAGCTCCACAACGCCGCCCGCGAACCGGAAATCGTCGATCTGTGCCTGATGCTTAAGGAAATGGGTGCTGACATCACTGGTGAAGGTACGTCCACCATCACGATTCGCGGTGTGGACAAGCTTCAGCCGACGGAACACGAGGTCATCGGTGACCGCATCGTGGCCGGGACGTGGGCCTATGCCGCAGTCATGACGCGCGGAGATATTACGGTGGGCGGCATCGCTCCCAAGCACCTGCACCTGCCTTTGGAAAAGCTCAAGTCGGCCGGTGCCGATATTGAGGACTATGTCAACGGCTTCCGCGTGCGTATGGATGGGCGCCCCACCGCCGTGGACTACCAAACGCTGCCTTACCCAGGCTTTCCAACGGATCTTCAGCCCATCGCTATTGGACTGTCCGCGGTTGCGGAAGGTACTTCCATCATTACGGAGAACGTGTTCGAGTCCCGTTTCCGATTCGTCGATGAGATGTTGCGCCTCGGCGCCGACGCTCAGGTGGATGGCCACCATGTTGTCATCCGCGGCCAGGAGCGGTTGTCTTCAACGCATGTCTGGAGCTCCGACATTCGCGCGGGCGCCGGTTTGGTGCTCTCTGCGCTCTGTGCAGATGAGACGACTACCGTCCACGATGTTTTCCACATCGATCGCGGATATCCCAACTTTGTAGAGAACCTGCAAACGCTGGGGGCGACCATCGAGCGCACTCAGGAGGAAGAGCTCTACTAGGCAGCAGTGCTTGGCGACGTCCCCATGTAACACACCGTTTCGGTGAACTACCTGGGGATTTGTTGTTTGTTGGGGGTGTGCGTATATTTATCGAAGTCGCCGCGAGGTAGCCGGGAGGTTAACTGGTGGTAGATGTTCGGGCAATGTTTGTTTGGCGGGTTTGACTTTGGTTGAGCTTGTTGGGTAAGGTTGTTCGGGCCGCCGCAGGGAGGTTAACGTTTGGTTAATTTTTGTTGTGGTGTGCGGATGATGTTTGAGAACTCAATAGTGTGCCAATGTACTTTTTGTGTTGGTTGATTTTATCATTTTGGCTGCGATACGCCGTATGCGTATCGCGGTTGGTGTATGCCGGATGGCGCTTTTCCTTTAAGCGGCGTCATTGTAAATAATATTAAGTTGTTTGGGCATATTGATTTAAATCTTCTAACTAGGCCAGCCTCCTTTTGTGCCCCGTCGGGTTG
>NZ_KV827332.1:0-1608 GCF_001836065.1 Corynebacterium sp. HMSC035E02 | reverse complement strand
GTTGTTGGGTTGCCCGAGTAGCAGCGGGCTCGTGGAATCTGCTGTGAATCTGCCGGGACCACCCGGTAAGCCTAAATACTCAGTGTGACCGATAGTGTATTAGTACCGTGAGGGAATGGTGAAAAGTACCCCGGGAGGGGAGTGAAATAGTTCCTGAAACCATGTGCTTACAATCCGTCAGAGCACTTTTTTGTGTGTGATGGCGTGCCTTTTGAAGAATGAGCCTGCGAGTCAGCGGCATGTCGCGAGGTTAACCCGTGTGGGGTAGCCGTAGGGAAACCGAATCCTAATGGGGTGTTTGAGTGGCATGTCCTGGACCCGAAGCGGGGTGATCTACCCATGGCCAGTGTGAAGCAGTAGTAAGATGCTGTGGAGGCGCGAACCCACGTAGGTTGAAAACTGCGGGGATGAGTTGTGGGTAGGGGTGAAAGGCCAATCAAACTCCGTGATAGCTGGTTCTCCCCGAAATGCATTTAGGTGCAGCGTCGCATTAGCTTGGTGGAGGTAGAGCTACTGGTTGGTTGAGCGGGACTACAATCTTAGCAATGTCAGCCAAACTCCGAATGCCATCAATTGTGTTGTGCGGCAGTGAGACTGTGGGGGATAAGCTTCATAGTCGAGAGGGAAACAGCCCAGATCGCCGGTTAAGGCCCCTAAGGGTGTGCTAAGTGGAAAAGGATGTGGGATCGCGAAGACAGCCAGGAGGTTGGCTTAGAAGCAGCCATCCTTGAAAGAGTGCGTAATAGCTCACTGGTCGAGTGGTCCTGCGCCGACAATGTAGTGGGGCTCAAGCACACCGCCGAAGCCGCGGCAAACTTTTTGTTTGGGTAGGGGAGCGTCGTGCATGTGTTGAAGCGTTACCGTAAGGAGGCGTGGAGTGTGTGCGAGTGAGAATGCAGGCATGAGTAACGAATTGGAAGGTGAGAATCCTTCCCGCCGGATGACTAAGGGTTCCTGGGTCAAGTTCGTCTTCCCAGGGTGAGTCGGGACCTAAGGCGAGGCCGACAGGCGTAGTCGATGGACAACCAGTTGATATTCTGGTACCCGTATATCCGCGCCCATGATAAAGCACTGATACTAACCACCGCGGATACGACTTATGTGTTCTTTGAACATGTTGGTTGTTGATGTCGTGGGGCCTGATGTGTGGTTCAAGTGATGGGGTGACACAGTGTAGTAGCCATGCCGCTTAGTGGATTGTTGGTGTAAGCGTGTGAGGTGGTGTGTAGGCAAATCCGCACACCGTATGCCTGAGGCGTGATGCGTAGCCCAATTGGGGTGAAGTTGGTGATCTAGTACTGTCGAGAAAAGCCTCTAGCGATGTGGATGTATGGCCCGTACCCTAAACCGACACAGGTGGTCAGGTTGAAAATACTAAGGCGTTCGGGTGAACTGTGGTTAAGGAACTCGGCAAAATGCCCCCGTAACTTCGGGAGAAGGGGGACCACACGACTTAAGCCAGCCTTTGCGTTGGTGGTGGGTTGTGGGGTCGCAGAGAATAGAGGGAAGCGACTGTTTATCAAAAACACAGGTCCATGCGAAGACGTTAAGTTGATGTATATGGACTGACGCCTGCCCGGTGCTGGAAGGTTAAGAGGACCGGTTAGT
>NZ_KV827331.1:0-225 GCF_001836065.1 Corynebacterium sp. HMSC035E02 | reverse complement strand
TTCCTTAAGCCACCCGCTGAGCACATCTGCCGACCTGCCCGGTCGCATGTCTAACAAGCGAGCAGGCCCACGCCCGTCCACCAGCGGGGTGAGGTCAACAAGTATGGTCACCAGGTTTGATGCCTGACCTGGTTTTCTGGTGTGTTTCCATACATGTTCATCGACTCCAAGAATGCGAACCCCGTCTAGGTGACAAGGGTCGCCGTAGACAAGCTGGCGGCAGGC